>CANJRC010000051.1 GCA_947476535.1 Betaproteobacteria bacterium | reverse complement strand
GCATCCGGCGCAGCAGGTACTTATCCCGAAGCTGGTGCCGGAGAAGGATCTCCTGAACGCCACGGCGCTGCGCTCGAGCACCTCGCAGGCGGCGCAGCTCATCGGGCCGCTGCTGGGCGGCGGCGCGATCCAGGTGCTGGGTGCGGGCACCGTCTATGCGGCCAATGCGGCAATACTGATCCCCGCGCTCATCGTGCTCACCATGCTGCATGTGCGCGAGGACAAGAACCGTACCCGGCCGCCGCTGAACCTGGCGTTCCTCTTCGACGGGGTGGCCTTCGTGCTGCGCACCCCGGCACTGCTCGCGTTTACATTGCTCGATACCGTCACCATGTTGCTCGGGTTCTACCCGGCGATGATGCCGGTGTTCGCCAAGGATGTCCTGCACGTGGGCGCGGCGGGCCTCGGTGCTCTGCTGTCTGCCCCGGCCTTTGGCGCACTGCTGGGCTTCCTGGGTGTGCTCATGCTCGGCAACATTCAGCGAAGGGGGCTGGTCATCCTGGTCGTGACGATGCTGCACGCGGTGGCGCTGTATCTTTTTGCCTACTCCACCTGGCTGCCGATGGCGCTCTTTCTGGTCGCGCTGCTCGGGTTCCTCGATTCGATGAGCGTGTCGGTGCGCATGACGGCCTTCCAGACGCTCGCCCCTGACCATATCCGCGGCCGGGTGATGAGCGTGCTGTTCGTCGCCGCTGTCAGCTCCAATTCGCTGGGAGGTGCCTTCCTCGGGTTCACCACCGAGTGGCTTGGCGTGCGCGACGCACTGGCGGCAGGGGCAATCGGTGCTGGTGCATTCGCCGTGCTGGTCGCGGTGTTCTGGAAGCAGGTTCGGCGTTTTTAGCCGAAGTGAGGAGCGCATCGCATGAAAGCCCTCGTTCTCCGTGCGCCCAACACGCCGTTTGAGCTGGCTAATGTGCCCGACCCCGTGCCTGGCCCGGGCGAAGCGGTGGCGCGGGTTCTCGCCTGCGGTTCGGGACTGACCATCCAGCATGTGAAAGCCGGGCGCACCAAGGCAAAGTTCCCGCGCATCATCGGCCATGAGATCACCGGTGAAATCGTCGCCGTCGGTGCCGGCGTCAAGGGCCTCGCCGCCGGTGACGCGGTCACTGCCTACTTCTACCTCGATTGCGGCCATTGCCGCTGGTGCCTCGACAAGCTCGAGCCCCTGTGCGAGAACCTCGGCGGCAATGTCGGTCGCGAGTGCGATGGCGGCTACGCCGAATACATCAAGCTGCCTGCGCGCAACTACCTCCGCATTCCCGAAGCGCTGGACCATCGTGCGCATCCGGCAGAGATCGGCGTCATCACCGACGCGCTCGCCACGCCGCTCAAGGTGTTGCGACGCGCAGACGTGAAGCCCGGAGAGACGGTGGCCGTGTTCGGTGCCGGCGGAGGGCTTGGCATCCATCAATTGATGATGGCCAGGTGGGCGCGCGCCCGCGTGATCGCCGTCGACACGGCCGCGATCAAGTTCGATGCCTGCCGCAAGGCGGGCGCGGATGACGTGGTGGATGCTTCCAAGGGTGGTGTCGTCGAGCAACTCATGGAGCTCACCCAGGGCCGTGGCGTGGATGTGGCCATCGACTACGTCTCTTCGAAAAGCACGTTGGAGGCTGCTTGCCTGTCGCTGGGGCGCCGCGGACGCATGGTCACCCTGGGCGGATCGGGGCAGAGCTTCCCGGTGTCAGCTGAGCAGTTGTTGAAGCACGAGCAGTCCGTGCTCGGCAGCCGTTACGTCACGCGCTCGGAGGTGGTCGAGGCGCTCGACCTTGTTGCGCGCGGTGAAGTCTGGCCGCTGGTCACCGACATCCGCCCGCTGGAGGAGGCCGAGGCCTTGCATGCGCGCATCGAGCGGGGCGAGGTGATCGGGCGGGCGGCGGTGACGATCTGCTGAAGCGCGGTGGCGGTCCTCAACTCGTGATGGTGTCAATTGCGCTACCGACGAGGCGCGCGGGTTCAGCCGGGACAGAACGCGAGTAGCGCGACGTTCAGGATTTCTTCCCGCGTCCTCGCGCGCGAGCGCGCGAGGACCATGCGGTGCCTATCATGCCCATGGCGAGTCCGAGAAACACCGGCATCGGGCCGACGGCAGAGCTGATCGCACCCGCGACGAGCGGGGCGGAGCATTGTGAGGCGCTGCTGATCATGGTGCGCATCGCGATGGCCTCGCCTTTCTCGTGGGCGGGGGCGTTCTCGTAGATCAGCGCCGTCACCATGGGGCTGCAGGCCCCCTGTCCCAATCCGATCAGACCGGCGCATGCCACCATCCACAGGAAATTTTCGGCAAAGCCGAGGCCCGCAAATCCCGCGCCGCCGATGGCGAGGCCGGCGATCAGCAATTGCCAGGGCGTGAAGCGTCGCAGCAAGGGTGTCATGCAGGCGCGAGTGAGAAAGAGCATGAAGCCGGCGGCGCCGGCGACCAGGCCGATGCGCGACGCGCTGAACCCCAGCTGTGTGCCAACGATTGGCAGCATGAAGGTAAAGCCCATCCACCCCGCCTCGAACGCCGTGCAGCAGGCCCACAGACGCCTGAGCGCGGGGGAGCGCAGCAGGCCGAGCGCACCGCTGTGAGGGGGGTGTGCCGCCGTGGCCTGATCATCGCGTGATCCATGGCCCGAGGCGGCGCTGCGGGCCGCTGCGGGCGGCGACCAGGGCAGGCAGTCGGTGTACACCATCATGAGGGAGCCCAGCGGGATCAGGGCGAAGAGGACAAACGACCACGTGAAGCCGATGAGGTCGATGGCGAATCCCGCGATCAACGGCGCTGCCAGTAGCGAGATCGAATAACCGAAGCCGAGCATGCCGAAGGCCTCGGCGCGACGGTCGGGGGTCGCCAGGTCGCCGGCCAGGCGGCCGAATGCGATGATCATGACGTGAAAGGCGATGCCTGAAAGGGCGATGACCGCCACCAGCATCGGCATCCCTCGCCAAATCGCACCGAGGCTCACCCCGAAGGCGAGCAGGGCAGCGCCGTACAGGAGCGGCGACCTGACACCCAGGCGATCGATCAGGCGGCCAGCCGGCACGGATGCGAGCGAGCCCACCCCGGCGTACAGCGCGGCCAGCAGGCCTACCGTGGCTGGCGACGCGCCTGCCTGCGCCGCGCACACCAGCACCGCAAAGCGCGCAGTGGACGAGCCGATGGAAGACATCGACACGAGGGCAACGAGGATCTGCAGGGGCTTCATCGAAACGAGCGCTCGGATCGCGCCTTCATCGAACGGCAATGCCAGCCCCGGGAGCTTCTATGCAACTCAGCCCACCTGCAGATAAATGGCCGCGAAGCGTCGCTGCTCGGCGATGCCGTAATCGTCGGGCCCATATTGCAGCAGCCAGTCGCCCGCATTGCCTCTCAGCACATCGCCGCCGGTCGTACGGGCTGCCGTGAAGGGCACGGTCATCTGTTTGGCCAAGACCGGTATTGGCCGCGCGGCGTAGCGACCGTCCTTGCCTGCCTCCGAGGGGGCAACGGCCGCGTACTTGGCATCGAAACGATCGCGGGAAACACACCATCGGCTGCCGGTGGAGCCTGTGATCAGCGCGTCGCCCGCGAGGTAGCGGTTGGGGCCTTCGAGACTGATGAGTTCGCCTGACTCCAGCGCGAATGCCACCGTGACCACTTCGGATTTGACGTAGCGCGCAGCCGCGGGGTCGGTGGCGAGGTCGATGTGCTCCAGTGCAAGCACCGCCTTACTTCACGATGTCGAGCAATTCCACCTCGAATATCAGCGGTGCATCGGGGGGAATCGTGCCCGGTATGCCGCCACTGCCGTAGGCGAGTTTGGACGGACAGAGGAACCTGGCCTTGCCGCCGACCTTGAGCGTCTGCACGCCTTCCGTCCAGCACGGGATCACGCGGTTGAGCGGGAACGTCGCGGGCTGTCCGCGCTTGTAGGAGCTGTCGAACTCTGTGCCGTTGGTGAGCGTGCCGCGGTAGTGGACCTTGACGGTGTCCGAGGCCCTGGGGCTCGCGCCGGTGCCTTCGTTCAGCGTGGTGATCTCGATGCCCGAGGCGGTTCTGGTCACATTGGGTTGCGCCGCGGTGGCTTGAAAGGAGATGGCGGCAATCGCGATGGCGGTGCAGAACTTGTTCATCAATGGGAATTCTCTTATGTCGGTTATTAGGGTTCGAAGAAGCAGAGGCGCAGTCATGGACTGCGTTGGCACCGATGATACCGGCCTGCACATTCTACTGAGCGGCACCTCTTCATGCTAGATCGGGGCCGGGCATGCTCGTTTATCATGATGAAACTGCATATTCATCAACAATAAAGAACGCTCGAGGTCCGCATGCGACTGACGCTGTTCATCAATACGGAGCACCGCCCGGCCGACGACCTCGGTCGCCGCCTCGCTGAGCACGCCGAGCAGGTGCGGCTGGCCCGGCAGCTGGGCTATGACGGCATCAGCATCGGCCAGCACATGTCCTATGGGGCCTCGGCCTGGCTGCCGCCGTTGGAGACCCTGGCGCGCCTGTCCGCAGTGGACGAAGAGATGGCGCTTTCCACCAGCATGCTGATCCTGCCCTGGTACCACCCCTTGCACGTGGCGCAGCAGGCGGCGCTGCTCGATGCGATGTGTGGCGGACGCCTGACGCTTGGCCTCGCGCCTGGCTGGCAGCAGGACGAGTCGCGCATCCTCGGTCTTGACCACAAGCAGCGGATCGGCCGTTTCCTCGAAGGCGTGGAATTGATCCGCCGCCTTTTCACCGAAGACGAGGTGAGCTTTTCGGGAAAGCATTTCTCGGTGGACAAACTCACCTTGGCCCTGAAACCGACGAAAAAGCCGCGTCCGCCAATGTGGTTCGGCGGCAGCGTCACCGCGGCGGTGGAGCGGGTGGCAGGGTTGTCCGACACAGCGCTGGGGGATGGCTGGGTCAGCTCCGCGCACCTGGTGCACGACGTGGTGATCGGGCAGGCGAAGGCCTACCGTGCCGCACTGGCTGCCGCGGGCAAGCCGCCACCGATGGAGCTGCCGCTGATCCGCAACATCATCGTCGCGCCGGACCGCGAGACCGCCATTCGCGAGGCGGCACCTGCGCTGGCCGCGAGCTACAAGCTCTTCGGCCAGTGGGGCCTGTTCACCAAGGTGGTCGGTTCCGGCAAGGAGCAGCTGGAACTCGAGGAGCTGATCAACGGCCGCGTCATCATCGGCTCGCCCGAGGAATGTGCGAAGGACCTCCTTCGCCTCGGCCGCGAGGCAGGCTGCAACCGGCTGATTGCGCGCGTGCAATGGATGGGAATGGAACAGCGGCTGGTGCTGCGGTCGATCGAAATGCTGGCGCGGGATGTCATGCCGATGGTTCGCGCGGCACTCGCCTTGTAACGGCAGGTTTTCACAAGGTGAGCGGGCACGCCGACGTTTTCATCCCTCAGGCTTCACTTGCACCCCCAACCCCCGCCCGTCCCCGGGCATCTTGCGCGAGTCGTGGCTGGCCGACACCGCCACCTGCCGCACTTCGATCACTACGCGGTTCTCGCTGTCGAGCAGGCGCACGAAGGCGTCGGGGTCTTTCGGCGCGAGGCGGTGGGCGAATTTCGGGAAGAACCAGTCCTTGACGTCGCGCCCCTTGTGCACGAGTGCGACCCCGCGGATGGCCAGCATCTGGCGGCCGGTGGTCTCGGTGCCGGTGCTGGATATCACCAGGCTCACGCGCGGGTCGCCGGCAAGCGAGCTCACGTGCGCGCGGTCAGTGGTGGCGGTGAACCAGAAGCTGTCCTTCTCGTGCATGAAGCTCATGATCACCCCGCGCGGCCAGCCGCTAGCGGCCGCGAAGATGAAGGTGCATTCGGTCTGCGTTGCGAGCAGGTGCGCGCTGGCTTCGGGGTCCAGCTTCAGGGGCTTGAGGTTTTCGAGATTGTCGACGCCAGTGCGGGCCACGAGGGTCTCCTGAACGGGTTGGGGTAGCGAAGGGGCGATATTACCCGGGCTGGAGCGACTTCCCCGTTGGGTATGCGTGTACGGCGCTACGGGTCGTGATCCTGGCTGTCACGATGACCGTTCGATCTAGCGAGCGAGGAGGCCGTGCGTGAAGCTATCGTAGTTACGGCTCCATTCCTTGAAGCCGTTCGTGGACAGCACCCGCCCGGTCTTGATATTGACGCCGATGCGCTGACCGCCGTGGCCCGCGATCCACGGATTGCCGTCGGATCCCACGTGGATGCCCATGCCGAAGAACGGCGCTGAAGGCCAGTAGCCCTTGGCCGTAAGCGGCTGCGCGGCCTCACGCAGGAAGGCACTGATGCACGCGTCGTCCACTTTGCCCATGAGGCGCTCCTGCACATAGAGGCCGATCCGCGCGAAGTCGCGCGCCGTGGCGAGCAGCAGGATCTCGGCAACGCCATTGCCCTCCCTGTCCATGAACCAGCCGGCACGGAATTCGGCGCCGGCCTTCTGCCAGACGGTCGCCTCGAACCAGCGCTGCAGGGGCAGGCCAGTGGCGCCGCGAATCACGAATCCCAGTGCCTGGGAATCGAGGCCGTTGTAGATGAATTTCTGTCCCTGCGCATAGCGGCTGGGCGCGCCGTGTTTCTTCAGCATTTCCATCAGCGACAGCTTGCCGAACACCATGGCGCGAAAGTCGTCCTGGCTGTGCGTGCCCGTGTAACCGTCACCGCCCGGGTCCTCGGCGCCGCTCGTGTACTTGAGCAGGTTGCGGATCGTGGCTGCACCGTAGGCAGTACCTTCGAGTGACGGTGCATATGTGCTCGCCTTGTCGTCGAGGCTATTGATCTTGCCGGCACACAAGGCCTCGCCCACCGCGAGTGCCGTGAAGCTCTTCGTCATCGAATACGAGCGCAGGGGCGATTCCTTCGTGGCGCCATTGGCATAGCCCTCGAAGAGGACCTCGCCGTTCTCGATGAGCAGCAGCGACAGGGTATTGCCGACATAGGATTTCGCCTCCGAAGCGACCCGCGCCACGGCCTGCGGGTCGTTGCTCGCGGGGAGGGGCCTCATGTTCTTCGCGGGCTGGAGGATGTGCAAGCGCGGCGCGACGCGCTCCCAGTAACCCAGGATGGTTGCCGCCGTGTCGTGATCGGCGTGGGCGGAGCTGGCGAATGCGAGTGCAAGAAAAAGTGCGACGCGGACGATCATGGACGCCTCTCGTTTATCTCCAGTTTGTTTGGCCCGTCACCATCCAGGGGCGATCAAGTCATGCTCGAGTCGGCGGCCGTCCCGTTCAGCGCCTTGCAAACAGTGCGGCGTTCCTGCCTGCCACGCGGCCAAACGTCACTGCATTGCCGATGGATGCGCCGCCCGCGGCGTAGCACTCGCCGAACATGCCGCCGGTGGCTTCGCCGGCGCCAAAGAGCCCCTTGATGTGGCGGTCGGCGCGGTTCAGCACGCGCGCTTCTCGATCGATCCTGAGGCCGGTGCCCGTCCAGCACACCACCTGCGGACGGATGGGGGCAGCGTAGAAGGGTGGCTTGCGAATGGCCTGCAGCCACTTCTTCTCCTTGAAGAACCAGCTGTCATGGCCGGCGTCGCAGTCGGCGTTGTAGTTCTCGATGGTCGTTGCCAGTGTTTCTGCGCGGATGCCCACCAGGTCGGCCAGCTCCGCGAGCGTCGGTGCGCTCTTGATCTGCTTGGTCTTGATGAAGTGGTCCAGCCGGTCGGGCGTCCAGTTCGGGCAATTGGGCGCCTTGGCAGTGGCGCGCGTGGCTTCATCGAAGATGCCGAAGCACTCGCCGGCCAGCTGTTCGCGCAGCACTTCGGCAAGCACGGAGTACTCGGTGTATTCATCGACGAAGCGCCGGCCTTCGCGGTTGATGTAGACGAGCCATCCCGGCAGGTGCGACTCGAGTTCCTGAACGAACCCGGTGGTGAGGAGCAAGAGGCCGCGGTTGTAGCCAGCGATGTCCGCGCCTACCGCACGGCCCATGTTGAGGCCGTCGCCCCGAGAGTGCTTCGAGCCGATGTACCAGGCCGCGTCGCCCTGGCGCGCGGCGTCCGGATACAGTTCGGCCAGCATGCGGGGGTTGTTGCCGAAACCGCCCGTGGAGATGACCACGGCGCCGGCGCGGAACGGGCCGTCTTCGGTGACGATGCCGGCGACCGTGTCTCCTTCCATGAGCAATTGCTGCACGCGCGTGTTGAGCACCACATCGACCTTCTTGCCGGTGAACGAGCCTTCTAGCGCTTCGGCGATCGACGCACCATGGCCCGCGGCCATGTGCCCGCGCGGGATGCCATCGACCCCGGAGCAGTACAGGTCCTGGGTCTTGAATTCCACGCCGAGCGACAACAGCCATTCCAGCGTCGGGCCGCTGTCATGGCACAGGCGATGCACCACCGAGGGTTCCAGCTTGTGCTGGTTGACGTTCATGTAATAGCGGTACTGGTCGGCCGGGTTGTCCTCGATGCCCAGTTTTTTCTGCACGCTGGTGCCTGCGGCATAGAACACGCCGGTGGACAGCGATGTGGAGCCGCCCAGCTTCTTGTCGGCATCGACGACGAGCACGTGCGCGCCTTCGCTCGCCGCCACAGTGGCCGCCGCCAGCCCGGCACCGCCGGCGCCCACCACGATCACATCGAAATCACGTGCTGCCTTGCTCATGTCGTACTCCTTGTGGTCGGCGCGCGCCTGAATAGCGCAGATTGGTGATTACAATAAGGTAATTAAGCTACGGATGACGGGTATATTATTCCGTAATTGATAATATTAATGCTCCGAAACTAGGCCACCTCGAACAGCCCCGCCGCGCCCATGCCGCCGCCGATGCACATGGTCACCACCACCAGTTTCGCGCCGCGGCGCTTGCCTTCGATGAGCGCGTGGCCGGTGAGGCGCGAGCCGCTCATGCCGAAAGGGTGCCCCACGGCAATGGCGCCGCCGTTCACGTTGAGCCGGTCGCCGGGAATGCCCAGTTTGTCGCGGCAGTAGATCACCTGCACGGCGAAGGCTTCATTGAGTTCCCAGAGGTCGATGTCTTCGATCTTCTTGCCCATGCGCGCGAGGAGCTTGGGGATGGCGAACACCGGGCCGATGCCCATTTCGTCGGGCTCGCAGCCGGCCACGGCGAAGCCGCGGAAGATGCCAAGGGGTTTCAGGCCGCGCTTTTCTGCGAGTTTCGCGTCCATCACCACGCAGGCCGATGCCCCGTCGGAGAACTGGCTGGCGTTGCCCGCCGCGATCACGCCGCCTTCGATGGCGGGCTTGATCTTGCACACGCCCTCGTAGGTGGTGTCGCCACGGATGCCTTCGTCGGTGGCGAGTGTCACGTCCTCGATCCACGACTTGCCCGACTCCTTGTCCGCCTTCTGCATCTTTACGGTGATCGGCACGATCTCGTCGTTGAACTTGCCGGCTGCGCGCGCGGCCCCGGCGCGCTGCTGGCTCTGCACGCCGTAGCGGTCCTGGTCTTCGCGGCTGATCTTGTAGCGCTTGGCCACGTTCTCGGCGGTCTGCAGCATGGGCAGGTAGATGTCGGGCTTGTTCGCTTCCAGCCACTCTTCCTTGATCATGTGCGTGTTGCGCTGCTGCTGGGTGTTGGAAATCATCTCCAGGCCGCCGGCGACATACACCTGGCCCTCGCCCGAGATGATGCGCTGCGCGGCCAGCGCGATGGTCTGCAGGCCCGAGGAGCAGAAGCGGTTGACGGTAAGTCCTGCCGTGGTCACCGGGCACCCGGCGCGCAACGCCGCCTGGCGCGCGATGTTGGTGCCGGTGGGACCTTCGGGGTAGGCGCAGCCCAGGATGACGTCTTCGACTTCAGCGGGCTCGATCTTTGCGCGTTCGATGGCGTGCCTGACCACGTGGCCGCCGGCGGTGGCACCATGGGTGATGTTGAGGGCGCCGCGAAACGACTTGGCAAGGCCGGTGCGGGCGGTGGATACGATGACGGCGTCGGTCATGATGGTTCTCCGTTGGGTTGTGAGGTGTTGCAGCGTCTCATGGGTTCAGGAATTGAATTTTTTTCCTTCGGCGGCCAGTTTCACCAGCAGCGGCGCCGGTTTCCAGTGCTCGCCGCGATAGCCGCAGTTGAACGTCTCGATTCGCGCCAGCACCTTGTCGAGGCCCTGCGCGTCGGCCCAGAACATCGGCCCGCCGCGGTAGTGCGGGAAACCGTAGCCCATGAGGTAGGTGATGTCGATGTCGGAGGCGCGCAATGCGATGCCTTCCTCAAGGATTCTTGCACCTTCGTTGCTCAGGGCATAGACCAGTCGCTCGACAATCTCTTGTTCCGTAATGGCACGTGGGGTGAGGCCGATTTCCTTCCGGTAGGCACTGATGATGGCCTCCGCCTCCGGGTCGGGGAGGGGCTTGCGGTTGCCCGGCTCGTAGCGGTACCAACCCTTGCCGGTCTTCTGCCCGAGGCGCGCCGCCTCGCAGATGCGATCGGCCACGCGCGGGAACTCGAACTGGGGATTCTCGGCGTAGCGGCGCTTGCGGATGTCCCAGCTGATGTCAAGACCCGCCATGTCGCCCATGGTGAAGGGGCCCATGGCCAGGCCCCAGTCGGTGGCCGCCTTGTCCACCTGCGCAGGGGATGCGCCTTCCTCCACGAGGTAGAGCGACTGGCGCATGTACTTCTCCAGCATGCGGTTGCCGATGAAGCCGTCGCTCATGCGCTTCGAGATGTCGGCCACCACTGGCACCTTGCCGATCTTCTTGGCCAGCGCCAATGACGTCGCCAGGACGTCCTTGCCGGTCTTGGCGCCGCGCACCACTTCCAGCAGGCGCATCACGTTGGCGGGGGAGAAGAAATGCAGCCCGATGACATCGGCGGGGCGCTTCGTCACTGCGGCGATCTGGTTCACGTCGAGTGTGGAGGTGTTGGTGGCGAGGATGGCGCCCGGCTTGGCCACGGCATCGAGTTTCCTGAACACCTCCTGCTTGACGTCCATGCGCTCGAACACGGCCTCGATGACGAGATCGGCAGCCTTGGCCGCGGCAATGTCGAGAGCCGGGGTTATCAGCGCTATGCGCTCGTCCATCTTCGCCTGCGTTAGGCGGCCCTTGGATACGGTGCTGACGTAGTTCTTCCTGATGTTGTCGAGGCCACGATCGAGCGCCTCCTGCTTCATCTCGATCAGCGTCACCGGTATCCCGGCATTGGCGAGGCTCATGGCAATGCCGCCGCCCATGGTGCCGGCGCCGATGACGGCAGCAGTCTTGATGTCACGCTTGGGCGTGTCGTCGGGCACATCGGGAATTTTCGCGGTCTGGCGCTCGCCAAAGAACATATGGCGCAACGCCTTGGATTCGACGGTGTTCACCAGCATGCGCACGCGTGTGTAGGCGGCATCCTGGGCCTGGTCGAACGGGATGGTGACGGCATCTCTCACGCACTGGATGATCTCGATGGGGGCGGGCTGGCCACGCTGATCTTTCCTGGCGCGCGCAATGGCCTCGTTGAAGAACGTATCCACGTCGCCATCGAACTTCGCCGGCAGGTCGCGCACGCGCCGCGGGCCCTTGCCGCTCGCAATCACGCCCTGGGCAAATGCGATGGCGGATTCGAGCAGGTCGCCATCTGCGATGACGTCGATGAGCCCGTAGCCGAGGCCCTTTTCTGCCGGGATGGGGTTGCCCGAGGTCATCATGGCGAGCGCATCGGCTACCGGGATGATGCGCGGCAGGCGCTGCGTGCCGCCGGCACCGGGCAAGAGGCCGATCTTCACTTCCGGCAGCCCGAGCTGCGCGCGCGGCAGCGCGACGCGGTAGTGGCAGGCGAGCGCCAGTTCCAGTCCGCCGCCGAGTGCAAAGCCACCGATGGCCGCGACCAGCGGCTTGGGAAACTCGTCCTGATAGACATTGACGTCGGGCAGGGAGGGCGGGATGTCCTTCTGCGGGGTGTTGAACTCGCGAATGTCCGCGCCCCCGGAAAAGCACTTGGCTGAACCAATGATGATCGCTGCCTTCACCGTCGGGTCGCCTGCGGCCTTCTTCAGGCTGTCCATCAGGCTGCCACGCAGCTTGTAGCCCAGGCCGTTCACCGGCGGGCTGGTCATGGTGATGACGGCGATGCCGTCGCGCACGGCGTACTGGGTGGCGTCGTTCGTGGTGCTCATGCGGAAACTCCTGGGATGGTGTCGCGGGTGGGATCAGACCGATATTAAACGAGTCCTCGGTCCTGCAGGCTTCCGCTCGGTGGCGATCCAGCGCAACAGCATGGCCAACCTGATGGGGGACCCCGCCACTAGATTGTCTGTCCCTGAATCCCAAGCCACTGCGCGCGCACTGATTCGGCGCGCTGCAGTTCCTGCGGAGAGCCCTCGAACACCATGCGCCCGCGGCCCATGATGCAGACCCGTTGCGCCAGTTCCAGCGCGATGGTCATTTTCTGTTCTACCAGCAGGATCGCGACACCTTGCCGGCGCAGTGAGTCGAGTGCGGTCGCGAGCAGTCGCACCACGGCCGGCGCAAGTCCTTCAGTGGGTTCATCGACCAGCAGCAGGGAGGGGTTGCCCGCTAGCGCGCGCGCGATGGAGAGCATCTGCTGCTCGCCGCCCGACAGCACGCCGGCGCGCGTGTCGCGCAGCGCATCGAGAGCGGGGAAGAGCGCGTAGGCATCGAATGCCTTGCCGGTGGCGCCATTCGCGGATCGTCCGGGTGCCTCGCCGATCAACAGGTTCTGCGCCACGGTGAGGTTGGGAAACACTTCGCGACCTTCCGGCACATAGCCGATGCCGCGGCGCGCGATCTCGAAGGTCGCGTGGCCGAGCAAGTCCTCGCCGTGGTAGCGCGCGCTGCCCATGCCAGCAGGCGCGGGGAGCATGCCCATGATGGCTTTCAGCAGCGTCGAGCGGCCGACGCCGTTGCGCCCGAGCAGCGCCACGCATTCGCCGGGCGCGACGTCGAGCGACACGCCCTGCAGCACTTCGCCGCGTCCGTAGCCGGCGTGAAGGTCGCGGATTTCAAGCATCGGCGTTCTTCGCTGTGGGGTAGACCTCGCGTACCTGCGGGCTGCCGCGAATCTCGTCTGGCGTTCCGGTGGCGATGAGCGCGCCGCCCGCCAGCACGCTCACGCGATCGGCGAGGCCGAAGACGACATCCATGTCGTGCTCGACGAGCAGGAGCGTGCGGCCCTCGGTGAGCCGGCGGATCAGCGCCACCATGGCGCGCGACTCAATCTGGCTCATGCCGGCGGTGGGCTCGTCGAGCAGGATCACCTTGGCGTCGCCGGCCAGCGCGACGCCGATTTCCAGCGCGCGCTGCGCCGCGTACGGCAGCTCGCCTGCGCTGCGATCGAGTTGCGCGGCAAGGCCGACGGCTTCGGCCATGGCTTCGGCGCGTGCGCGAACCGCCGTCAAGCCCTCCAGCGCGCGCCAGAAGGCATAACGCCGGCGGTCCGCGCCGAGCACCGCGCAGCGCAGGTTGTCGCGCACCGACAGGTGGGTGAAGAGGCTGGTGACTTGCTGGCTGCGCGCGAGGCCGCGCCGGCTGATCTCGAAGGGTGCCAGGCCGGTAATGTCGGCGCCGTCGAGGATGACGCGGCCGGCGCTCGGCCGCAGCGCCCCGCTGGCGATGTTGAACAGCGTCGATTTCCCGGCGCCATTGGGGCCGATCACGGCATGGCGCTCGCCGCTGGCGATGGCGAGGTCGAACTCGCGCAGCACCTCACGCATGCGGCCGCTGCGCCCGAAGCTGTGGCTGATACCGCGGAACGCGAGCGCGGCACTCATGCTGCGCGCCCAGGCTCGACGGCTGCGTTTGGAAGCGGCCGTCGGCGAGCGGCCAGCCGGCGCCAGGCTTCGCGGCCGGCCATGAACAGCGCGGCCGACAGGACCACGCTGGTGGCGCGGCCGCCGGGCAGCATCGCGAGCCAGCCGGCGGCTGTGCCAGGGCTGCCGGCTAGCGCGTAGGCGGACTCGACCAGCCCGACGAAGCCGGCCAGAACAGCCAGCGCGGAGAGGCCCGTCAGGGCCATTCCGGCGCTGCCCAATTGCCCGAAGATGCCCGACAGTCGGGTATCTTCGAGGATTGATGCGAGTCCGCCAGGGGCTTTCAGCACGATGAGGATGAACAGCGCGCCCAGGTACATCGGCCACGCCGGCGTGATCGCTGCGATGGCGCTGGACATTAGCGTGTACACCAGGGCGCCCGCCACCGGCCCGAAGAAGGCGCCAGTACCGCCGATGAAAGCGGCGATGAGGATGGCGGCGGAGGCTGGTGTGCCGAGGTTCTCGGCGCTGACGATCTCGAACAGGATGGCCGACAGGCTGCCGGCGATGCCGGCGAAGGCGCCTGCGGCGATCATCATCAGCCAGCGCACGCGGCGCGGATCGACGCCGATCTGCGCGGCGCGCTCCGGGTTGTCGCGCACGGCGTTGGCGAGGCGCCCCAGGGGCGTGCGCGTGAAGCCGTACATGGCGAGGGCGCTGGCGAGCGTCCAGGCGGCGATCAACCAGCACACGGCGCGTGCCGAGGAGAAGTCGAGGCCGAGCTGCGAGACGGCGGCAACGGTGGCGGTAGCGACGTTTTGAACCAGCGCACCGGCGCGGTCCGCCGTGACGCCCGACTCGCCGCCGAAGAGCGCCGGAAAAAGCGCCGCCGCCGCGTGCACCATTTCACCGATGCCGAGAGAAATCATGGCGAAGGTGAGCCCGCCGCGCCGGCTGCTGACGTAGCCGAGCAGCACGGCAACGGCGCCGCCGGCGACTGCGCCAATCAAGGGTAGTAACGCGACGGGAAAGGGCAGGCTGCCCGCGCCGATCAGCTTCATCGCATGAATGGCGGCGTAGGCGCCGAGCCCCGCATACACGGCGTGGCCGAAGGACAGGAGGCCCGTCTGCCCGAGCAGCATGTTGTAGGAGAGGGCGAGGATGATGGCGATGCCCGTCTGGCTTGCCAGCGTGAGCGGGAAGCCGCCCTCGAAAAAAAGCGGCGGCGCGGCAAGCAGCACCGCGAACGCGATCCATTGGAAGCGGCGGGAGGTCATGGGCTTCAGTACGGGGCCTCAGTCCGCCCGGTTGCCGAGCAGGCCGCTCGGGCGAAACAGCAGCACCAGCACCATGGCAAGGAAGGGCAGGACCGGCGCGGCCTGGGCGATGCTGACACCCGCCACCGCGAAGTCCAGCCCCACGGCGAAGGTCTGCATGAAACCGACGGCCATGGACGCGATGAATGCCCCCGGCAATGAGCCCAGCCCTCCGATCACGACGATGACGAACACGATGGGCCCGATGGCGGCGGCCATGCCAGGCTCCGTGACGAAGGCGCTGCCGCCGATGACCCCGGCGAGTCCCGCGAGCGCTGTGCCTGCGCCGAAGGTCCACATGAAGATGCGTGGCACGTCATGCCCGAGTGCCTCGACCATGTGCGGGTGGGTGAAGGCCGCCTGCACGATGAGGCCGACGCGCGTGTAGCGCAGCGTGAGCGCGATGGCGGCGAGCATGGCGAGCGCGAGCGCCATCATGAACGCGCGCCAGGCAGGAAATGCCGATCCGTAGAGTGAAAACAGCGCTCCCTCGAGCGACGCCGGCGGGTGGAAGGGCAGCGCCGAGCGTCCCCACAGGAGTTGCACCGCTTCGGCGATGAGGTAGGCGAGCCCGAAGGTCAGCAGCAACTCCGCAGTCTGTCCGCGACGGTGGATGGCGCGCAGCAGGTGGCGTTCGACCAGCATGCCCAGCGCCCCGACGGCGAGCGGCGCGAGCACCAGCGCGATCCAGAATCCACCAAACTGCGCGAACCACAGCGAGATCTGGAAGCCGAGGTAGGCGCCGAGCATGTAGAAGCTCGCGTGGGCGAAGTTGAGCACGCCCATGAGCGAGAACACCACGGTGAGGCCGGCGCTGAGAAGGAACAGCAGGAGGCCGTAGGAGAGTCCGTTCAGGAGCGAGACGAGCAGGAACTCCATGCGCGACCGTGCCGTCGGTCAGCGCGATGCGCCGTGCCGGCCCGACAGCACTTGCACCCTGTGGCCTGCGGCGCGCGATGCCTGAGTGAGGCCCTCGCGGATGCGCGTGGGCGATAGCGCGTCGCCGGGCGCATAGTAGCTCTCGGCGCGGAACAGTTCGTCGAAAAAGCTGCCCTTGCGCGCAGCCTCGTCGGTGCTACCGACGATGGCGACCACTGGCTTGCCGAGCCGGTGCGCCAACGTGCCGGTGAAGAAGGGGGCCTTGTTGTTGAGCGTGGTGGCATCGAGCCGCCCTTCGCCGATGATGACGACGTCGCTTGCACGCACGCGCGCCTCAAGGCCAATGAGGGTGGAGACAAGTTCGGCGCCCAGCTGCAGCTTCGCGCCGAGCAAACCCATCAGGCCGGCGGCAATGCCGCCTGCGGCGCCCGCCATGGGCACGTTCACGTCGCGACCGAACGTGCGCGCGATCACCGCGGCCACGTTGGCGAGTCCCTGCTCGAGGTAGGCGATCTCCATGGCATTGGCGTATTTCTGAGGGCCGAAGGTGCGCGCCTGACCGCGCGGGCCAAGCAGCGGAATGTCGACATCGCTGGCCACCAGGATTTCAACCTGCGAGAAATCGCAATGCAAGCGATCGTTGCGGATGGCGGAGACCTGGGCCAGGTTGAGCGCGTTGAGGCCCGGATTGCCGATGCCCGACACTTCGCGGCCCTCGGCATTGAGGAACACGAAGCCGAGCGCCTGCGCCATGCCCAGGCCGCAGTCGGTGACGATGGAGCCGCCCAGGCCGATGACGATGCGCCGGCTGCCTTCGCGCACCGCGTGCAGCATCAATTCGCCCAGTCCGTGCGAGGTGGCCACCATGGTCTGGCGTTCATGCAGGGGCAACAGCGCAGCGCCGCAGGCCTCGGCGCTTTCGATCAGCGCGGTGGTCTCACCCTGCCAGCGCGCGATGCCCATGCGCGCCGTGCGGGTGCGAAACAGCGGGTCGCGCGCCGCCACCTGCAAGACGCGGCCGCCCAGCGCAGTGACCGCGGCATCGATTAGACCGTCGCCGCCGTCGGCCATGGGCGCGATGTCGAAATCGGTCAGCTCGGGCGAGGCGTTGCCTTCACGCAGGCCGGCGGCGATGACGCCACACGCGTCCGCCGGGGAGAGGTATTCCTTGTGGCCCGTGCTGGCGACGAGCACCCTGGGATGACGGGAAGCCAAGGTGCAGGTCAGCCGTGGAGCCCGGCAAGGTGATCGACGAGGTCCACCACGCGCGAGCCGTAACCCCACTCGTTGTCGTACCAAAGGATGAGCTTCAACTGCCCGGCCTTGCGCGAGGAGGTCCAGCGATGGTCGACCGCCGCGGAACATTCGGTGCCGGCGAAGTCGACGGACACCAGTGCCTCGTGGCTGTTGCAGAGCACGGGATAACGCTGCTTTTTTTCGGCTTCCTCGAATGCGGCGATGACCGTCGCCCGGTCCGTCGGGCGGGACAGTTTGATGACAATGTCGGCTGAGGAGACGATGGCGGTGGGCACGCGGTAGGAGACGGAAACGAAGGCCTCCTCGAGCCAGGGCAGAACGAGCGAGGACGCGCGGATGCAGGAAGTGGTCTTGGGGATGAGCGACTGCGTGGCGCTGCGGCCGAGCACGTAGGTGGAGGGCACGTGCCCCGGGTTGGAATCGGGCAGTGCGCGGCCGTCGAGCAGTTTCTGGTAGCCCAGCCACGGGTGCAACGTGGTGAGCGAGCCGTAATCGACGCCGAACTTCTCCTGCAGCAGACTCATCACGGGCACGAAGGCATTGGCGTCGCAGGTGACGGTGGACAGCGCGAAATCGGCCACGCTGACCGTTTCATGGTTGACTCCCACGATGACCGGCTTCACCGGCAGTGCCAGCGGCGTTTCGTTGGTGACGATGCAATGGCGGACGCCTTGCGCCTTCAGGCGGTCGAGCTCCCCGGGTAGCACGGGACGGCCGGCGGCGTCGATGACGATGTCCACGCCAAGATCGGACCATCGCGCGCTGCCTGGCGCATCGGCATTGAACACGTGCACGCGCTGATCCTTGTTGATGACGATCGCATTGCCCTCGGCCTTCGCTTCCCCCTTGAATCGCCCGTAGGTGGAGTCGTACTTGAGCAGGTAGGCGAGGTTGTCGACATCGGGATTGACGTCGTTGATCGCCACCAGCTCGAACGCATTACGCTCGAAGTTGATGCGGGCAACGGCCCGGCCGATGCGGCCAAAGCCATGGATTCCGACGCGCAGCTTCTTGTTGCTCATGCAATAACAATCCCCAAAATTTAGTTCACAGGATATGTGACGCGGGCCGTCCTGTCGATTGGGCCATCGCGTCCGCTGGCCCTGGTGGCGTCCAGCTCAAGTAGAATGTTCCCATCGAGATGCATTGCATTTTTCTGTTTCAAGGACTGGGTGCCCGATGAGCCTGATCGTCACTGAAAAACAAGATGGTGTGCTGAAAATCGGGTTCAATCGCCCGGAAAAGAAGAATGCCATCACCGGAGACATGTACGCGACGATCGCGCAAACGCTGCAATCGGCTTCCGCGGACGCCTCGGTGCGGGTAGTGCTGTTCCACGGCAATGCGGAGGGGTTCACCGCGGGGAATGACCTCGGAGACTTCCTGCGCACCCCCATTGATGACAGTTCGCCGGTGCTGAAGTTCCTGAAGGCGCTGGTTCAATTCGACAAACCCATGGTGGCGGCCGTGAATGGCTTGGCCATCGGCATCGGCACGACCCTGCTGCTGCATTGCGACCTGGTGTACTGCGCGCCCAATGCGAAGCTCTCGCTCCCCTTCATCAACCTTGGCGTGACACCGGAGGCTGCCTCGAGCTATCTCCTGCCGCGCCTGGCTGGCTATCAGCGCGCAGCCGAACTGTTGCTTCTCGGCGAGCCCTTTGGCGCCGACAAGGCGCGCGAGATTGGCTTGGCCAATGCCGTGGTGCCGGTCGAGCAATTGATGGAGACGGCGCTTGCGGTAGCCACCAAGCTGGCGCAGAAACCGCCTGCGGCCATGCGCCTCGCGCGCCAATTGCTCAAGGAGGGCACGCGCAAGGCGACCGAGGAGACGCACGCCAGGGAAATGAAGATATTCGCAGAGCGCCTGCAGGGTGCTGAGGCCAAGGAAGCGATGACGGCATTCTTCGAGAAGCGAAAACCGGACTTCAGCAAGTTCTCCTGAGCATCGATATGACACCCCGGTTGACTCAAGCCTTGCTGGCCTCGACGCTGATGGGCATGTGGCTGGCGGCGCATGCCGACGTCTATATGTGGAAGGACCCCGCCACCGGCAAGACGCGGATGTCGAACATAGTGCCCAGCTGGCTGCGCGAGCCCAAGCCGGGGGCAAAGACGCCCAAGGTCGAAGTCATCCGCGGCAGCCAGGTGCTCGATCCGGCGACGGCGTTCGCCAAGCCCGAGCCACTCCCAGTGCCGACGCGACGGCGCACGGAGGAGGGGGGCGAGGGAGCCGGCGTGCAGGTACCAGGGGTGCAAGGGGCAGCAGGGGCAGGTGGCCAGCAAGTACCGTCGGCGGGTGATGTGCCTCCCGGCCAGGCGCAGCCGGGGCAGCCTGCACCGACAGACGTGGCGCCACCGCCACGGTAGGTTGCGGCAAGAGGTGGTTTCCGGGTGCGCCGGTGTGCCCGATAGTACAGGCGGGGCGGCCCAGGCAAGGCAGCGTGATGACTTGAATCGAGGAGGCGAAATGGCAATTTCTAGCGCAAAAAAGTTGGCGGCTGATGGCAAGGCTGCGCAGTTCGATGCCGTGGAGTGGGAGGCGCGCTGCGAACTGGCAGCGGCGTTTCGCCTCGCGGCGTTGTTTGGCTGGACCGACATGCTGGGGACGCACTTTTCCCTGCGCGTGCCAGGCGCCCAGAGCGAGTTCCTGATCAATCCCTTTGGGCAACTGTTCGAAGAGATCACGGCTTCGAGCCTGATCCGCATCGACGTCGATGGCAACATGTTGTCCGAGTCGCCCTACAAGGTGAATCGCGCGGGCTTCGTCATCCACAGTGCCTTGCACACGGGCAGGCCGGATGCGCACTGCGTCATGCACTGCCACACGCGCGACGGTTCCGCGGTGTCGATGCAGGCGCACGGCTTGCTGCCGGCCTCGCAGCGTGCGCTGGTGCTCGCGCCAATGCTGCGCTATCACGACTACGAGGGCGTGGCGGTCGATCTGGCAGAGCGCGAGTCGCTGCAGCGCGACCTGGGTGACGGTGGCATGCTGATCCTGCGCAACCACGGCACGCTGACGGTCGGCGAGACGGTGGGCACGGCCTTTCACCGCATGTACCGGCTGGAGCAGGCCTGCGGCCTGCAGATCGCCGCGCTGTCCGGTGGCACAATGCTCTATCCGGTGGCGCAGGCGGTCATGGACAAGGCCGCAGGGCAAGTGGCGCAAATCGCGAGCATGGACGCGATCGACGCCTTGGTGTGGGAGGCGCTCAAGCGCAAACTGGTCAGAGAGGGCGTCGATTATGCGCAGTAAGCCACTCGGAAGGTATGTCGCCCTCGTTGTTGCGAGCCTCGTTGGCCTCATGGGTTTTGGTGCGCCGTCGCATGGCGGCGAGGCGCCGCGCCCTTCGGCTGCGGCCACCCAGGCCGAACTCGATGCGCTGATCAAGGCGGCCAGGGCTGAGGGCGAGCTGACCTTCTATTCCACTGCAACCGAGAATGTCGCCAAGCGTTCCGGCGATGCGTTCACGGCGAAGTACGGCATTAAGACGCAGTTCATCCGCTTGGGCGGCACGCAGATGCGCCAGCGCTACTCGGCCGAAGCCGAGGCGGGCAACGTGGTCGCGGACCTAGTGCTCAATGCCGGCGGGAATACGGTGGCCTATGCCGAAGACGGCATCCGGCGCGGATTCGCCGAGGCGATCTCGGAGGCGGGGCTTCCGGTGATTCGTAGCGGCGAGTTCCCGGCCAAGTACGTGACAGGCCCGACCGCCATCATCCAGATCACGCCCTGGCTCTTCATCTACAACAGCGACAAGCTCAAGGGCGCGGATGTTCCCCGCGACTGGCCCGACCTGCTGCATCCGCGCTTCAAGGGGCAGATCCTGATTCCGAACCCGGGCTCGGCCGACTCCTACATCGACGTGTGGAGCATGGTGCTCGACAAGCACGGCGAGAAATTCCTCGCACAGCTGGTCGCGCAATCACCGCGCCAGTTCGCCAGTGGCGTGCCTGCCGCCCAGGGGCTGGGTGCGGGCGAGGGGTTGGTTGCGCTGCCAGGGGTGCTGGCGGTCGCCACCGGGCTCAGGGCCAAGGGGGCTCCGCTGGACACATCGACGCCGGAGTACACCACGGGCGTGGAGATGCAGATCATGCTCAGCGCACGCGCCAAGGCCAGGCATCCGGCTGCATCGCGCCTTTTCGCCAACTACCTGATGACGCCGGAGGGCAACAAGGTCTTCAACGACGACCCGGGCGGTATGACCATGTACGACATCAGCAAGCTGCCACGCCAGTATGAGTCACCGAAATCGAACGCGCTCACGCGGCGGGACCAAATCATAAAATTGCTCGGTTTTTGAGGCTTTTCAGACCCATTTCGACGGGAATTACCCCGTTTTGGCGGACCGCGGGTGCCCCCGAGGGGGCGCCGCTCAAGTATCATAGCGGCTGTTTCAGGCAAGCCTGAGCCGCCTGCCGTTCCCGAAGCGTTCCCACAAGGGGCGCAGTACGGCGTACGGGTCACGGCACCAACGGACGACAAGTTCTTCATGGGCACGCCGCCCGCGCGGGCGCCACTCATCACATCTGATCCATAGGGTACTTGTATGAATAAACCGGGCGAACGAACGCTCCGTGCTGTGACTCCCGCCACCGGAAATGTGCGCAAGCTGTCTGGCGCGCAGTGGATGCTCGAAGCATTGATCGACAGTGGCGTGGACACCATTTTCGGCTACCCGGGCGGCGCGATCCTGCCCGTGTACGACGCGCTGTACTCCGAGCCGCGCCTGCGCCATATTCTGGTTCGCCACGAACAGGCGGCCGTGCACGCCGCCGAGGGTTATGCGCGCAGCACCGGCCGCCCCGGCGTGGTGCTGGTCACCTCCGGCCCCGGCATCGCCAATACCGTCACGGGATTGCTCGATGCGCTGGCCGACTCCATTCCCGTGGTCTGTATCAGCGGCCAGGTCGCCACGCCCGGCATCGGCACGGATGCTTTCCAGGAGTGCGACGCGCTGAGCCTGTCGCGCGCGGTGACCAAATGGAACCACCAGATCCGCGATGCCGCCGAGGTGTACGGCACGGTAACCCGCGCTTTCGCCGTTGCCACGCAGGGGCGCCCCGGGCCGGTGCTGATCGACTTCCCGAAGGACATTCAGTTCGGCTTCGCCGAGCAGGAGACGCATGCCGCGCCCGCCAAGCGCCGCGGCCGGCTGACGCCCGCGGACGTCCCGCCGAGCAGCCTGAAGAAGGCGGTGTCGCTGATCAAGGCGGCCAAGCGCCCGATCATCTATGGCGGCGGCGGTTTGATCAATTCGGGGCCGGCTGCCAGCAAGGCATTCACGAAGCTGGTGCACCGGACCGGCGCGCCATGCACGCTCACCCTCATGGGGCTGGGCGCATTTCCCGCCAGCGATCCGCAGTTCGTCGGCATGCTCGGCATGCACGGCAATCTCGAGGCCAATCTGTCGATGTATCACTCGGACCTCGTCATCAACGTCGGGGCACGATTCGACGACCGCGTGACCGGAAAGATCAGTGAGTTCTGCCCGACCGCCAAGAAAATCCACATCGACATCGACGCGGCGTCGATCAACAAGGTGGTGAACGTGGATGTGCCTGTGGTCGGCGACTGCGCCCAGGTGCTCGAAGCCCTGCTGGTTGCGCTGGATGCCGAGGTGGAACCTGGGCAGCTCGATGCCGCGCGGATTGCGCCATGGTGGAAGCGCATCGAGGGATGGCGCGCCAAGAAGTGCCTGGCGTATGAGCCGAAATCGGATGCCATCGTGCCGCAGCACCTGCTGACGCGCCTGCAGGCCGCGATCGAAGGGCGTGATGCGATCGTGTCGACGGACGTCGGCCAGCACCAGATGTGGGCGGCGCAATACCTCAAGTTCGAGCAGCCCAATCGCTGGTTGACCTCTGGTGGTTCGGGAACGATGGGGTATGGCGTGCCCGCCGCCATCGGCGCGCAGATTGCCAACCCTGACCGCCTGGTGGTGTGCGTGAGCGGCGATGCCTCGGTGCTGATGTGCATCCAGGAACTGGCGACGGCCATGCAGCACAGCGCGCCCGTCAAGGTGGTGTTGTGCAACAACGGCTACATGGGCATGGTGCGGCAGTGGCAGGAGTTGCTGCACGGCAATCGCCTCAGCCAGAGCTATAACGAGTCGCTGCCCGACTTCGTGGCGCTGGCGAAGGCGTTTGGCTGGGGTGCTGCCATGGTCGAGAATCCCGCTGACCTCGACGAGGCGCTCGCCACCTGCATGGCGCACAAGGGACCCTACTTTCTCGATGCACGGGTGACTGCGCTGGAGAACTGCTTCCCCATGATGCCCGCGGGTCGCGGGCACCATGAGGTGATGCTCTCGCCCGGCGTGTTCTATACCGAAGAAGCCTGAGCACCGCACAGCCATCGGGCCATGCGACGTAAGTGCGTGGCATAACTGTGCGGCATGATTGCGTGACATAACCGCGCCGCACCCGGCACGCTCGGGCGCGGCGCATTTTTTTGGAGCATCGACATGAAATTCAACACCCTCGACTGGGTCGTCTCCCCTGATGGGATTCTCACACTGACGCTCAACCGTCCCGACAAGATGAATGCGTTCACCGTGGAAATGGCGAACGAACTCGAGGCGGCGTTCAACGGCGCGAGTGCCGACGACACGGTGCGCGCGGTGGTGGTCACCGGCGCCGGACGCGCCTTTTGCGCCGGCATGGACTTGTCGGTGGGCGGCAACGTCTTCGGCCTCGACGAAACCCAGCGCCCGACACTCAAGGATATGCATGACCGCCTGGACGATCCGGCGATCCACAACGGCGTGCGCGACACCGGCGGTCGCGTGACGCTGTCGATCTTCAACTGCACCAAGCCCGTGATCGCCGCGATCAATGGCGCGGCAGTGGGCATCGGCGCGACCATGACGCTGGCGATGGACTTTCGCCTGGCCTCGGAGAAGGCGCGCATCGGCTTCGTTTTCGGCAAGATCGGCATCGTGCCCGAGGCCTGCTCGAGCTGGTTCCTGCCGCGCCTAGTGGGCATGCAGCAGGCGCTGGAGTGGACCTACAGCGCCGACATCATCGATGCGGCGGAAGCATTGCGCGGCGGGTTGCTGCGTTCGGTGCATGCGCCGGACAAGCTGCTCGAGGATGCCTATGCCCTGGCGCGCAAGATCACTGCCAATCGTTCGCCCCTGGCGGTGGCACTGACGCGCCAGATGCTCTATCGCAACAGCGCGCAGCCGCATCCGCTGGAGGCGCATCGGGTCGATTCGCTCGCAGTGTTCTACACCAGCCTCAAGGACGGCAAGGAGGGCGTGCAGGCCTTCCTGGAGAAGCGCGATCCGAAATTCACCGCCAAGGCCACGGAACTTCCGCCCTTCTACAAGGAATGGAAGTAGTTGCCTCGAACGCGGAAGACCAATGAAAAACGCCCCGATTAGGGGCCTTTTTCATTGGTGAGCGCGATCAACCTGTTGCGGATGGCACCTCACTGCAACGATGCGAGCCGCGTCTGCCAGCTCTGGCGCGGGAACTGGACCATCACGGCATTGAACCCGTCCGCGCCGGCGACCAGTTCCAGCGCGGCATCATCCGGTGACACGAAGGCGCAGGACCTCGCCGGCAATGTGTCAGCACCGTTGCGAACCGAGCCGCTGGTCACCAGCACGTATTGACCGCCCCCCGCCGAGGGCGCAGGCGCGGTGACACGCTCGCCGGGCGTGGCGGCGAGGCGAAAGATTGCCAAGCCGTCTGCATGCGCGGCTTCAAGCGCCTGGACACCGCCTGCCGGCGCGGGCTGCGAAGCATCAGGCAGGTGGGTCTGCACGATGCGGCCGGGTTTCTTTGTCATCTTTGCACGCGATTCGGGCATGACGAAGGCGCCCTGGTCCTTCATCAGCCGAAACACGAAGAACGCCACGCCCTGCGGCCCGCCGATGATGGGCCCGTAGGGACTGCAGGCGTCGGCGTACTGGACGACGATGGGCTCCAGCGCATCGGCGCCCAGCTTTGCACCCGGGCCCTCGACGAACACCTGGAACTGGTCCTGCATGTGAAAGTGCGGCGCCGCGACCGAGCCTGCTTCGGGAATTTCGATGCGATAGGCGGCAAGCCCGTTGTGTTCATCCGGGTTGATGAACCAGTTGCGCCTGACGATGGCGTTGCGTCCGTCCTTCTGCGTGGACTTGTCGGAGAGGTCAATGTGCCGGGCCATGGCAACAGTGCTGGATGCGAAGAGTTTCATGATTGCCTTCTCCTGTAATTCACGATGCGTGCAAGAAACGGGTGACGACGTCGCGTATTACTCCGGCTTGATGCCGGCTTTTTTTGCCACCGCGGCGTAGTAGGCGACTTCATCGGCCATCCGCTTGCCGGAGACCTCCGGATTGGAACCCACAATGTGCAGGAAGGCCTTTGAGTGGCCATCCTTGACTTCCTGCTGCTGCAGGGCATTGGCGATGGCGGCATACAGGCTGTCAATCGTTGTCTTGGGCACGCCGGCGGGCGAGTGGATCGAGAAGTAGTTGATGACCAGTTCCGGATAGCCCAGCTCGCTGGTGCTGGGCACATCGGG
>CANJRC010000050.1 GCA_947476535.1 Betaproteobacteria bacterium | reverse complement strand
TCGCCAGTACCGCGGAAATACGCAATGACTTCCGGGCTGTACCGAACCGATACGAGTAGCTTTTTATTCTCCGATTTTGGCCGACCGCGCAAGGACTTTAGCGGCACCATGGCAGCAAGTTGCTTCTTGGTGAGTGGTTGCGCGTCAGGATCGGCCTTGGCGGCAGCGAGGATTTTGGCGTTCTCCTCGGGTGACGGCATACGGATGACGCGCCTAGGAGTAGTTTTTGGCATAGTGTTCTATCTCTTTGCGCTCGGCATATCGAAGACTGATGACCCTTCTGATTTCGCCCCGATCCACAAACGCAACATAGTAGAGAGAGTTGCCTTCGGGAACGAGCCCGATCATTCTGAGCTCATCGTATTCGTATCTGGCATCGACCCATACGAGTGCCTCGTCCCAAATCAATTTCCTGGCGAACGCTAAGGACAGGCCGTGCCGAGCGCGGTTCAGTCTGTCTTTTGCAGGGTCAAAGTTGATTCGCACACAATACTGTAGCTACCGAAAACAATTACGTCAAGCCGCAATTCCGGGCGGAGTCTGCTAGCGCGACATAACGTCGCTATTGAGCCGCGCCGATAGGCGTCGTCTCAAATAGCTTGTTATGCCTCATGTGGCCATTGGCTACTTGCCGGCGACCGCAAGCAATGCCTTGGGGTTTGACTGCGCGATTGTGAGCAAAGTTCTTGCAGCTCCGCTAGGTTGCTTACGGCCCTGTTCCCAGCCCTGAAGAGTACGGACGGACACACCAAGAAGTTTGGCGAATTGAGATTGTGACAAACCGGTGCGTTCACGCGCCTCAATCGCGGGGGAAAGGATAACTTTCGTTTTTCCCGCTTTCATTTGTTTCACGGATTCAAGCAACTCGGCGGCAAGGTCGCGCTTGGCTTCATAGTTGCTCAATTTGGCGCCAGTTAGCAGTTTAGCTTTCGATGACACGGCGAATCTCCTTAAGCTTGGTGCCTGTTATGTTGTCTGTTTTGGACTTTGCATAAATAAGCAGAAGTACAACCTCTTCTTCGACTGTCTTCGTGAAATAAATTACCCGAACGCCACCGGACTTTCCGGTGCCAGAGCGGCGCCAACGGACTTTTCGAATGCCACCCGATTGGGGCACCACGTCACCGGCATTTGGAGACTCGGCAATATATCCAGCAAACTCGCCTCGCTCGTCTTCACTCCAGTATTGAGGCCATTGCTTCTCAAACACGAAGGTTTCGACAACAGTGAACATTTGGTGACTATACTCCCAAGGAGTATAGGTGTCTAGTAGCGCGTTTCATGAGGCATAACGTCAAAGCTGCCCGGCGCGCAGCATTCGCCGCGAAGCGGCATTCTGCGGCCGCGTGTCCGCGCCGAGCGAAATGTTATGTTCCTTGCATGGCACTACTTCTCTCTGATTTTTAGATGACGCCTAACCTCAGTGCTGCGGGCTTGAGCGCGGCGGTGTACACCATCGATGCCACGGCACCGACGCTGGCAGCGCTAAACCCGTTCAGCCCGGCTGACAGCCAAGGCAGCACCAATACTTACGCTGGACCCAGCGATAACCTCGTGTTTCGCCTGAGTGAAAGCGTGGTCAAGGGCACGGGCAACATTCGAATCGTCAATGACACCGACACCACCACCACCACGATCGCGATCGGCAGCGACGAGATCAGTCTCGACGGCAATGTGGTGACGATCAATCCAAGTTCAGATCTTGTTTTAGGAAAGGCTTACCACGTCGAAGTCGATGCGACTGCCTTGCTCGATTTGGCTGGCAATGCGTACACCGGAATCAGTGGTAGCACGAACTGGAACTTCCAAGTGCCTGATCCGGCCATCAGTCTGAATGCCATCGGCACGGACAGCCGCATCAACGCCAGTGAGAACACCGGGACCATCACCGTTAGCGGTACGGTCAGTGCAAACACCGCGGGCATCGTCAGCGGCGTTGTCATGGCAAACATTAGCATCACACTGACCCCACAAGAAGGCGGCACCACGGTGACGCTCATAGCCAACGCCTACGACACCAATAGCGGTGACTGGACCGCCAGCATCGGGGCCAATACCCTGGTGAACGGCAAAACCTATACGGTACTGGCGTCGCTCGCCGCCACCATCAGCAGCATGGCCTATACAGCTACCAGCAGCTCGGTGCTTGAGGTCGACACCACTGCGCCCACGCTGGTTATCAGCACCCCGATCTCGGGAGGCTACCTGAATGATGCCGAGGACGAGTTACCCCTCACCATCTCGGGGACCTCCTCGGGTGCTGACGCACGAGACGTCACGGTGCTCGTGGGGAGCACCAGCAAGACCGCCACCATTGCCGCCGGCGGCAGCTGGAGCATCAGCCTGAGCAGCGCCGAGCTCAAGGCCTTGAGCGTGGGCAGCATCAGCATCACCGCCAACGTCTCCGATGCGGCCGGCAACGCGGCCACCCAGGCGACGGCCAGCTTTGTCTATGACAGAACGACGCCGACACAAACGCTCAGTGATGTGCAAATCAGTGCCGACACGAGCATCACGACCGATTTCATCACCAACACGGCGGCGCAGACCATCACCGGCACGCTCTCGGCGGTCTTGGATACGGGCGACACCCTCTATGGTTCGGTAGATAACGGTGGAACGTGGACCGACATCAACAGCAAGGTGAGTGGCACAGCCATCAGTTGGACGGGCGCCACCTTGGCCGGCAGCAGCACGATTGTGTTCAAGATCATCGATGCTGCGGGCAACGTCGGCACCAGCATGGGCAGTCAGACCTATGTGCTGGACACCACGGCACCGACGCTGGCAGCGCTAAACCCGTTCAGCCCGGCTGACAGCCAAGGCAGCACCAATACTTACGCTGGACCCAGCGATAACCTGGTGTTGCGCCTGAGTGAGAGCGTGGTCAAGGGCACGGGCAACATTCGCATCGTCAACGACACCAACAGCAGCACCACCACGATTGCGATCGGCAGCGGCGAGATCAGCGTCGGCGGCAATGTGGTGACGATCAATCCAAGTTCAGATCTTGTTTTAGGAAAGGCCTACCACGTCGAAGTCGATGCGACTGCCTTGCTCGATTTGGCTGGCAATGCGTACACCGGAATCAGTGGCAGCACGAACTGGAACTTCCAAGTGCCTGATCCGGCCATCAGTCTGAATGTCATCGGCACCGACAGCCGCATCAACGCCAGTGAGAACGCCGGGACCATCACCGTTAGCGGCACGGTCAGTGCAAACACCGCGGGCATCGTCAGCGGCGTTGTCATGGCGAACATCAGCATCACATTGACCCCACAAGAAGGCGGCACCACGGTGACGCTCACTGCCAGCGCCTACAACACCAGTACGGGCGTCTGGAGCGCCAGCATCGGGGCCAATACCCTGGTGAACGGCAAAACCTACACGGTACTGGCGACGCTCGCCACCACCATCAGCAGCACGGCCTATACGGCTACCAGCAGCTCGGTGCTTGAGGTCGACACCACTGCGCCCACGCTGGTTATCAGCACCCCGATCTCGGGAGGCTACCTGAATAATGCCGAGGACGAGTTTCCCCTCACCATCTCGGGGACCTCCTCGGGTGCTGACGCACGAGACGTCACGGTGCTCGTGGGGAGCACCAGCAAGACCGCCACCATTGCTGCGGGCGGCGCCTGGAGCGTCAGCCTGAGCAGCACCGAGCTCAAGGCCTTGAACGTGGGCAGCATCAGCGTCACCGCCAACGTCTCCGATGCGGCCGGCAACGCGGCCACCCAGGCGACGGCCAGCTTTGTCTATGACAGAACGGCGCCGACGCAAACGCTCAGTGGTGTGGACATCAGTGCCGACACCAACAGCGCGACCGATTTCATCACCTACACGGCGGCGCAGACCATCACCGGCACGCTCTCGGCGGTCTTGGTTACGGGGGACACCCTCTATGGTTCGGTAGATAACGGTGGAACGTGGACCGACATCAACAGCAAGGTGAGCGGCACAGCCATCAGTTGGACGGGCGCCACGCTGGCCGGCAGCAGCACGATTGTGTTCAAGATCACCGATGCTGCGGGCAACGTCAGCGCCAGCATGGGCAGTCAGGCCTATGTGCTGGACACCGCTGCCCCGACCATTAACAGCTTTGCCATGAGCGCCAGCAACGCACAGAACAACACGCTGAACGTGGGCGATGTAGTGACTGTCACGGTCGGCATGAGTGAGGCCACCGTCGTCGCGGGTACGCCGCGCCTGGCACTCACCATCGGCAGCGCGGTGGTGTATGCAAACTACGTCTCGGGCACTGCCAGCAGCAACCTGGTGTTCACCTACACCATCGCGTCACCGCAGACCGACATCAACGGCATCAGCATCGCCGTCAACGCCTTGAGCCTCAATGGCGGCACACTCAAAGATGTCGCTGGCAACGCTGCCACGCTGACGCACACAGTGGTGGAAAACAACGCTAGCTATCGGGTGGACACCGCGGCCCCCAGCGCCAGCGTCACCACTGCCACCATGTCCAATGCGGGCAATGCCAGCGTGCAAAGCACAGAAATTGGTACGGCTTATTTGATCAAGAACAGCGTCGCGGTGACCAATCTGGCCAGTATCACCGGCGCGCCAGACAATGTCATGAACAGCGTCAGCATTAGCGTGGCCGGCACGTCCACCGACCTGGCCGCAGCGGGCTTGCTGGATGGCACTTATAAGGTTTATTCGGCGGATGCCGCCGGCAATCTCTCAGCCGCGTCATCTAACAGCGTCACCCTTGACAGCACGGCGCCAACGGTCACCAACAGCAAGGCGTCCTACAACGCCCTCTCAGACACCTTGGTGCTGACGGGGACGAATTACAACACCCTGCTGGAAACCAGTGAAAGCGCCACCACCGACATTAAAGACCGGCTTGATTGGACCAAGCTGTCGTGGGACATCAATGGTGATAACGCCACCACAGCCGATGTCAGCTTTGCCCTAAGCGACATCGCTTCGGCGAAAGTGACCGACAGAAATAACCTGACGATCGTCTTGAACAGTGCCAAAGCCACAGCCTTGGAAGCCGCCACCGGCTACGGCGGGACACCGCTGGACACCTTGGACATTGCGGCGGGGTTTGCCCGGGATGCCTTAGGCAACGCGGCCACAACGGATGCGGTGGCGAACGCTCCGCTAACGTTACCGCTGTACCTTGCAGGCCAAGCCGTCATCGAACTGGGCAGCACCTACGGCAAGCTCATCGCCCCGGTGCAGGTGGAGGGAAACTGGTACTACTACTGGGACCGCAGTGGTGACGGCACCAGCGCTAACACGGGCACGCTCAACGGCGGCCGGGACACCACCACGCACAATGTGCTGGACGCAATTTTCATCGAGAACGTCACCGGGAACATTGGCAATGGCAGTTACGCCGATTGGTCGCCCAATGGCACCAGTTTCACGTTCCGGTACGCAACGTTGGGCAATGTTCAGGTAGCGCTCCCAACCATTAATGGCCCAAACAGTAGTGGCACCGCGGACCTAGCACCACCCAATGGGTTCAACCAATGGAGCAGTGAAACTGCATACTCTGACGCCGGCGCAACGAGCAATGGGACGACCTCAGCTACAGCGGGCGACTATACTGCCATCTGGGATGCCTACAATGGTAGTGGGGTTTTTCCATATGACTGGCACTGGATAGATATCTACCCATCCGCTTGGAAGCAAAACGCACAGTATTGGGCCTCTACGGCAGACCAATCGCTCCACCCAAATCAACACATGTCGGCCTACACATATTCAGGTGGAGGGTTCTGGCAGGACGATACATCAACGTATTACGTCGTTTTGCAGGTGCTGTAGGCGTGCCCCCGCGGAATGACCAGCGCCGACCATCCGACACGGCCATGAAACGCCTTAATTCCCTGCGGTGTCGGCTCTGTTGTTTAGGCTTCAGTGTGCTGTTGCCGCTGTCAGTATCGGTGACAGTGCAAGCCCAGGTGCTCGAGCAATTAATTGCATCCACCTTGGCCGCCCATCCAGCAGCTACTATCGCGCACAGGTGCGCATCGACGCCGAGCGCGCCAAAACGCATCCTAATCCCAAGCTCGTGAACGTCGCCTTGAAGCCTGGCATGACCGCGACGGTCGACGTCCGCACCGGCCATCGCTCAGTGCTCAGGTACCTGGCGAAACCGGTCTACAAGGCGTTTGGCGGGGCGCTAAACGAGCGGTAATCTGGGGGGCAGGGGGTCGGCATCAACCGAACATGTACACGGCGGTTTCTGTAGTAACCGCTGGCGGGTCTCAGCTTAATATGCAGCAGCTATATAGTGGAGACGGTATCGCGAGATTGACATACATTCATCTGTGATGAATCTTTCATCGGTGCCAACAGCTTCCAGCCAATATTATCGCCATGTACTGGCCATCGCCAGCATGAAGCGCTTGCCCCTGCTGCCCGATGTACCGACGCTTAATGAAACGGTCATGCATGCCTGGGTTTGAAGTGGGGGGTAGTATGGCGTGCTGGCGCCGGCCCAGCCGCCGAGTGCGATCATTAAGCGGACCAAAGTCATCAAGATTACCGGTGTCTAGCCTCTGCAACGGGCTAGGTCTGGTTTTTAATCAACGGGCGATAAAGATTTGCTGTTTGCTGCCGAATGAATTCATGAAGGCCTCTTGCTGGTATCGCGCAAGGGCTTAATTTCTCTGGGGGCAGTGGGAATGCGAGTAGGTGCAGTGAGCGGTAGAGGCGCGACGTCGCGAACCCAAAGGGTGCAACTAGCGAAAAAAATAGCAGCCCCTGAGGCCGCTCCCAGCGTATCTATAGTCGCGCCTGTTGTTTTGCTGGATACCCATCGCACTCAAATGCAATCTGATATGAGCCAGCTTAAGGGTAAAGGGGACGTTGTCGACGTTACGGTTTAAGCGATAGGCCCTAGGGCATCATTGCGCAGTCTTGCCAACTCCCGCCATTTGAATCGGCCGGGCAGGCGCAGCGGCGGCCCGATAGTCAGCCTCAAAGCCAAATCCTGCCAGTCCGACCGGTACCGGGTAGCCCCCCGGGAATAGATTGACCTCCTCCGTCGCGCAGCCTTGCACTGTGATCCGCAAGAACGACCCCGCATTTTCGATAACTGCAGACCCCACCCACCCTGTACCATCTCCAGCGGATATAGTGGCGAGTGTCCTCGCGCCATCGGTTCTGGAGTTGCAGGGGCATCCGGGTATTGGAGCTGAAGAAGGGGTGATCTTTTGCCTTGCCTGGGCTGAAGCCTTGAAGTCAATCAGGAGACGGACATGAAACTGGCCTGTTACTACGCGGGGAAGTTTTCACAAGCACGTCTGTGCATCATCAATTCGGATGGCCGGCTGCTCGATGTCGAGGCTGCTGTCGGTCATCTTGTCCGCCATCCGCTATCAGGTGCCGACGGGGGTATGTTGAGTTCCCTGACAAACGCACCGCAATCGAATGACTGGTTGACCACTTCGGGGCGGGCGAGTTTGCACAGTCTTTCGAAGTGGATGCCGCGCTTGCCTGAAGAACTGTTCATCTCCGCGGACTCGGTGCGCCTGGCGCCGCCGGTACCCCGTCCGGGAAAGATCATTGCGACCGGACTGAACTATAACGATCACGTGAAGGAGAGCCAGAAAGTGCTGGGTGAAAAGGGCGGGAGTGCGCCTGACCTTCCCGCATTTCCCACGGGTTTCATCAAGCTTCAATCAGCCCTGACCGGCCATGAGTCGGCGATCCTCATTCCGGAGGCGGATGAGTGGATGGACTACGAAATCGAGCTGGCGGTCGTGATTGGCCGTCGTGCCGAGCGGGTGAGCAAGGAAGATGCGCTGGCCTACGTGGCCGGCTACACGATCCACAACGACATCAGCGCACGGCGCATTCAGTTGGCGGAAATGCAGCAGAAGGTTGCGATCCTGTTGGGAAAGAACTACGCGACATTCGCTCCCATGGGGCCATGCATGGTCTGCGCGGATGAAATTGGCGACCCGCAGCGCCTCGACATCGAGCTCAAGGTGAACGGCGAAGTGAGGCAGCATGCCAATACGGCCGACATGATTTTCTCCGTGGCAGAGCAGGTTGCCTACTGGTCGAAAATCGGGCTCGACCCCGGAGACATCATTTCCACCGGAACACCGTCTGGCGTTGCCGTGGCACGACCGAATCCCGGTGCGTTTTACCTGAAGCCTGGGGATGTCGTCGAAGCGAGCATCCAGGGCATTGGCGTCCTTCGAAACACGGTGTCCTGAGCTGCGGGGCCGTTCCCCAGGCGATGAAAACAAGGGAAACAGATGGACTATGACCTCAAGATAGTCGATGGCGTGATCGTGGACGGCCTGGGCAACCCGCGCTATCGCGGCGATGTTGCCGTCCGCAATGGTGTGATTGCCGCGTTGGGCAAGGTGGGCGGATCTGCGCGACAGACAATCCGGGCGGAGGGCTGCGTCATTGCGCCCGGTTTCATCGACATCCATACGCACTATGACGCGCAGGTGTTCTGGGATCGGATGCTCAGCATTTCCCCATGGCATGGCGTGACCACGGCCATCATGGGCAACTGCGGCTTCGGGATCGCGCCGACGCGTCCGCAGCATCGTGAACTCGTCATCCAGTCCCTGGAGCGGGTCGAGGGGATGGATGCGGCGAGCCTGCGCGCCGGCCTGGGCGATCCATGGCAGTTCGAAACCTTCGCCGACTACATGTCGGCCATCGACCGGCGCGGCGTGGCGGTCAACGTGGCGGTGCTTGCCGGACATACGCCGACCCGCTTCTATGTGATGGGGGAGGCGGCGATCGAGCGTGCAGCGAGTACCGAGGAAATCGAGCGCATGTGCGCGTTGCTGAGGGATGCGCTGAAAGCGGGGGCGGTCGGTTTTGCCACTTCGTTTGGCGAAGTGCATGTCGGCTACGGCGGGCGGCCTGTCGCCAGCCGCTTTGCGGACTATGCCGAAGTGGAGGCGCTGACGGGTGTACTCGCTGAATTTCCCGATGCGGTGTTCTCGCCCAACGCGGGAGACAAACTGGACGTCGGGCGCCTGACCGAGATCGCGCGTGCCACCGGCGCAAATGTCATTTGGAACCCGCTCGTCTCCGACCTTGTGACGCATGTGGGCAACCACCGCGACGAGCTGGCGCAAAGCGCTGCCGCAATGGCGAATGGACAGACCGTGGTTCCGCAGATATCGGCGCGCCCGATGGTATTCGAGTACCAGTGGCGCGCTCCGCTGCAGTTCGAAGGCCTGCGTGCCTTCAGGTCGACCGCGGTGGCGAAGGAGGAGGATCGCCTGCGCGCGTTTGCGGACCCGGGGTTCAGGTCGATGCTCCGCGAGGACGTGGATGCGAAGCCCGAGCTCTTCCAGCGTTCGGTCGGGCACACGACTGTCCATGAGACGGGCGATGCTGCAATGGACGGCAAGACGCTGGGTGAGTTGGCTGCGAGCAGGGGAATCAAGCCAGTTGAAATGGCACTCGACATCGCCATTCGCACGAAACTCGATGCGCGTTTTCGCATGCCGCTCGGGAATTACCGCGAAGAGGAAATGCGACACCTGCTGACACACCCGAATACGGTGATCGGCCTGTCGGACGCGGGGGCGCATGCGAGCCAGCTCTGCGACGCGTGTTTTCCGACTTACATCCTTGCCCACTGGGTGCGGGACAAGCAGGTCATCGAACTGGAGCGTGCAGTGCAGATGCTGACCTCACGCCCTGCCGATCTGCATCACCTGAAAGGCCGCGGACGGCTTGCCGTGGGGGCCGCTGCTGACATCGTGGTCTTCAACCCAGATACCGTGACGCATGGGCCCATGCGCCGGGTATGGGACCTGCCAGCCAAGGGCAATCGTCTCGTTGTCGATGCCGTCGGGATCGAGGCGGTGATCGTCAATGGAACGGTGATTCGGCAAGGAGGTGCGGACGCGCTGGATGTGACGGGCGACTTGCCGGGTAAGCTGATTCGGCGTGGAGCGTAACCAATTGCATTACTGCGCTTTGACTCCTGCCTTTGCGGCAATTTCAGTGTAGGAGCGCGAAATGTCCTCATACTTCTTTGCAGCGGCTTCCGGTGAAATATCGATCGGGTAGACACCGTTCTTGGCGAAGAATTCCTTCACTTCCGGCTGCTGTACTGCGTAGCTCGCAGCCTTGTTCAGGCGGTCGATGATGGGCTTGGCGGTGCCCGGGCGGACGATGAAGGCCCACCACACGCCTACCAGCGGGGGATAGCCGAGTTCCGCGAACGTGGGGACGTTCGGGAAGGCGGGCAGGCGCCTGTCCCCGGTGATGGCCAGTGCCTTGGTCTTGCCGGCGCGGGTGTGAAGCATGCCTTCGCTTTCCGTCGAGAGAAGCAACTGGATGTCTCCAGACAGCAGCGCGATGATTGCGACGTTGTTGCCGCCCTGATAGGGGATGGTGACGATGTTCAGGCCATCTTTCTGCAGTACGGCATCCTGATTGAGGTTGGCCACGGAGGCCGATCCGGCGGTTCCCCAGTTGAGCTTTCCCGGGTTGGCCTTGGCATAGTTCACCAGTTCGGTCATGGTGTTCCATGGAGAGTTTGCTGGTGAATGAAGGACCAGAGCGCTGTCGCCGATAATGGCCACGGGAACCATGTCCTTGACCGGGTCGATGGACAGGTCCTTGACGAAGATCGGCAGCGTCAGGTTGGAGTTGTTCGCGGTGGCGATCGTGTAGCCATCGGCAGGCACCCGCTTGACCACATATTCCCAGGCAATCACGCCATTGGCTCCGGGCCTGTTCTCGACGATGATTTGCCGTCCCAGGTTTCTGGACATATGGGGGACGACGGCCCGGTAGACGAGGTCGGACACCGTGCCCGCTGCAAGGTGCACCACCACGGTGATCGGCTTGTTCGGGTAATCCTGCGCCTGCACGGCAGGGGACAGCAGTCCGATGCCAAGCAAAGCAGTCGATAGATGGACCGACTTCACCATGATCCGGAATGATTTCATCACTGCGCTGAACGGTTTTGTCATCGTGCTTCCTCCCCAGAGTTTGCCCATCAACATGAACGAGTAGCCAGCCACGCCACGGATTATGGGTCGTGACGACCGACATGCGCAATCGCTGTTAAGCGCTGGCCGCCACGCCACGGTCGTGCAACTTGCCGATTTCGGCCGATGACATTCCCAGGCAGCTCATCAGCACTTCATCCGTGTGTTCCCCTAGGCTGGGTGCGCGCTTCGCCGGCAGGCGCTCCAGACCGTTGAAGCTCAGACTGGCCCCGGGCGTGAGATAGGTCAGGCCGCTCGGATGGGTGACCTGTGAAAACAGCGGGTTTTCCGCAGAAAAGCGCGGGTCGGAGTCCAGCGCTTCCTTGATCGTCTGGTAGGGTTCCCAGCAGACGCCGAGTTCGTCGAATAGCTTCTTGAGGTCGGGCAACTTCATTCGTCCCACCTTCGCCTCGACGAGCGGGAAGAGAACGTTGCGATGCTCGAAGCGCACGCCTTCGTCCTTGGCAAACGACACGCCCAGCGAACGCTCGATGCCCTGCACGGCGTCGCCGATGTCCAGCGCCTTGAGCAGCGCGCTCCATTGCAGCGGCGTGACGGCGAGCACCATCACCTGGTGCCCGTCCGCGGTGGCGAAGTTCCGTCCGAATGCCCCATAGATGTCGTTGCCAAGACGCTCGCGACTCTCGCCGGATGCCACGACCTCGGCGATCTGCCCCAGATTACCCAGGGTCGCCATGCCGATCTCGCCGAGCGGTATATAGACCTCCTGGCCCTTGCCGGTCTGCCTGCGGTAGCGCTCTGCGGCGAGCATGGCATAGGCCGCGGAAGCGCCAGCCAGCAGGTCCCAGGCCGGTAGTACGTGATTCACGGGCCTGTCGCCCAGTTCAGCTGGTCCGGTCATCAAGGGGATGCCGGTCGCGCAGTTCACGGTGTAGTCCAGCGCCGACCTGCCATTTGCCCAGCCCATGATGCGCACGGTGACGAGGTCGGCGCGGTGCTTGACGAGATTGGCGTGGGAGAGGAACCCGTTGAGGGGGAAGTTGGTAAGAAAGAGGCCACGCTCGGGGCCGGGGGCGGTGGCCAGTCGCACGGCGAGTTCCTTGCCCTCGGGGCTGCCCAGGTCCAGGGCCACAGACTTCTTTCCCTTGTTCAAGCCTTCCCAGTAGAGGCTGAGTCCGCCCTTGTAACGCGGCCAGCGGTTGAAGTCCGGCCCCCCGCCGATATTGTCGATGCGCACCACCTCGGCCCCCATTTGCAGCAGGTACAGGCCGCAGGTGGGGCCGGCGACAAACGACGAGCATTCGACGACATTGAGGCCCTGCAGGACGTTATACATGGACGGTTTCCATTCGAAGGCAGTGATGCGTTGTAGACGGATCGTGGGGCGCGATTATAGCGTTCTGCCTTGCTGCGACCGCGCGAGGGCAGTGCGTGCGTTGCGGAGCGTGTCAGGGGTATTGCTGCCATACCGACATGGCCACTGAGGATTGCGTTGCCATGCTTCGCCGTGCTGAGTACCATGCGCATTCAAGTCAACGGGGGCGTGATTGGAAAACCGGAACGCATGCGGCCTGTGCCGCGCGTGGGGGATTTTGACGGCAGCGTTGCTGTCCCTGAGCCTCGGCGCGCCGGCTTGCCATGTCGCGATGCGAAGGAGATGATCGCCACGTTCATCCGCAGCGAAATCGAGGCGTCGACGCCGGTTGTGCGAAAGACGGGGTTCAGGCTGCAGTGAGCGGGCGGGCCGCCGGAAAAGGTTGTGGCGTCACTGCAACGGGAAGGGCGATCTTTTTAAAGGAGCAGCAATGACAGACCAGGACTCGCGGGACATCGATGCCATCAAGCAGGTGAAGGCGCGCTACTTCCGCTTTATCGACACCAAGCGCTGGAGCGACCTGCGCCAGCAGTTCACCGATGATGCGCGTTTCGACGGCGTGAACGGCGCACCGAATGGACCTGACGAATTCGTGGCGAGGAACGCGACCCGCCTTGGCCCGGCGCGCACGGTTCATCAGGGACACATGCCGGAAATCCTGCTGACCAGCCCGACGACGGCGAAGGGGATCTGGTCGATGTTCGACTGGGTCGAGTTCTCCGCGCCGATCGAGGCCGGACGCGGCAAGGGTTATCGGGGGTTCGTGGGTTACGGTCACTATGAGGAGGAGTATCGCAAGGTGAACGGCGTCTGGAAGATCGCGTTTCTGCGATTGACGCGGCTGCGCATCAATCCGGTGGTCGGTGAGCCGCAGGTCGCCCTCGAAGGCTGGCTGCCCTCGTCGACGACCGACTGGCTCACGGGAAAGTAGCGCGATATTTCGAATTCTGAATGGATGCCAGAGACATGAAAGCAGCCGACGACATGGAAAATCCGTTTGCAATGACGCGCGAGGAAATCAATGCCTTTCTCGCGGTCCCGCGCTTTGCCGCCGTCAGCACCTTGCGCAAGAGCGGCGCCCCGATCATCACCGTGCTCGGATTCGAGTGGGATGGCGAGGCGATGAACCTGTCGCTGCGGAGCACGCGCATGATGGTCAAGCGCCTCGCGCGCGACCCAAGGATGAGTATCTCGGTGTTCAACAACGAGTACCCGCCGAAGTACGTGGTGATCCAGGGCGTGGCGGAAGTGGTGCCCGATCCGGGCTACGAGGCGACGCGTCGCAAGATGCTGCGTTACATGGGGCCGGAGTCGCCCACCATGACGGTCAAGGGTCTCGACCTGGATGAGTTCTGGAAGGGCTATACCGAAGTCGGCCGGGTTTTCTACCGAGTGAAACCCACCGCCATCCTGAGCGAAGACGGCGCCAAGTGGGGCGATCATGCGCATGTGGCTGGTGCGGGTATTTCGGACGCGGCGGCGCGAAAACGCGGAGAATTGGCGCCAGGCAACGGTCGGTAGGCGATTGCCGGGCGCCGGCAATCGCCCTCGACGATGCGAGAACGGCAGATTCGGTCGGATGGGCAGACTCCAAGTCGGAGGAGCCCCGGCCAATACAGGAGGTATCGATGAACGCATGGAAACTATCCGCAATCTTGATGGCGCTGGCAGGCGGGGCAGCGCCCGTATTTGGCCAGTCCTATCCCGCCAAGCCAGTGCGGATCATCGTGACCGCGCAGGCCGGCAGCGGCTCGGACGTGGCGACGCGCTATTTCGCCGATGCACTGGGGCGCGCCACCGGGCAGAAGTACCTGGTCGAAAATCGCCTGGGCGCGGGCGGCAACATCGGCATGGCGGTGGCGGCCAAGGCGCCTGCCGACGGCTATACGCTGGTCCTGGGGTCGCTCGGCACCAACGTGATGAATCAATTCCTGTATTCGTCGCTGGGCTTCGATCCTGAAAAAGACTTCGAGCCCATCGGCCTGACCGCGAAGTTTCCCTTCCTCATCGCCGTCAATCCGTCCTTTCCGGCCACCACGGTGCAAGGTCTCGTCGCCGAGGCCAAGGCGAAGCCCGGGACCATCAATTTCGCGGTGACCAGCACCACGACACGCATGCCCTACGAGCTGTTCTCGAAGACGACCGGGGCGCCGTTCTACCTGATCAACTACAACGGGCCGGGGCCGGCGATCCCGGATGTGATCGCCGGGCGCGTGCAGGTGATCATCGAAACAGCCGCGGCGCTGCGCTCCTACGTGACATCGGGACAGTTGCGGCCACTGGCCATCACCACGCGCCGCTCCAGCCCGTTGATGCCGGAACTGAAGTCCGTGGCCGAGCAGGGCGTGCAGGGCTTCGACGAATTCATCGGTTGGGCGGGCTTTTTCGCCCCTGCCGGCACGCCGCAGGACGCCATTCGCTACCTGAACACCGAATCGAACAAGGTGCTGGCCATGCCCGATACGCTCAAGCGTTTCCAGGAGCTGGGCTTTGAGCCGGGCGGCGGCTCGCCCCAGGACCTTGCCGCCTACGTGGTGGCCGAGCGCCTGCGCTGGGGGCCGATCATCAAAGCCGCCGGCCTGAAGGTCGACTGATTTCCAATCCTGACAGAAATGGATATGGCAGCTTATGGCATGGATATAGGCGGAATAATTGCTGCCATTTACAAGCCGACCGGAAATGCCGGGGAGCATGCCCCCGCTGCAGCCTAAGGGGCGAAAAATCGCAGCTCAATTCGTCAGTTCTTCCGGGCTTGCCTAGGTGCTCAACGGGTGGATCCAGCCCCAGCGATCCGGCTTGGTGCCGTACTGAATCGCCTGTATCTCTGCGTAAAGGCTGCTGAGCACCGGGCCTGGGGTCTTGGGGTCGCCGAAGGTCAGGGTTTCACTGCCGCGGGTGAGCGAGTAGAGCGGCGTGATCACCGCCGCGGTGCCGCAGGCCCCGATCTCGCTGAAGTTGCCGATTTCGTCCCAGCGGACCGGACGTCGTTCGATGGTGAACCCCATATCGGCAGCAATCTGTTGCAGGCAGTTGTTGGTCACGCTGGGTAGCACCGACTTGGAGTCCGGGGTCACAAATCGTCGATCGCGCGTGATGCCGATGAAATTGGACGTGGTGAATTCGTCAACGAAGGTGTGGGTGGCCGAATCGAGGTACAGGGAAATGTCGAAGTTCCTCGCGCGGGCCTCCTTGTCCCCCAGCATGCCGGCGGCGTAATTGCCGGCTGCTTTGACATGACCCACTCCATTCGGCGCAGCCCTGTCGTATTGTTCCTGGACCAACCCCCGGACCGGAACCAACCCATTCTTGTAATAGGGGCCCACGGGTAATCCGAGCACGATGAAGATGTATTCGTGGCTTTCATGCACGCCGATGATCGGGCTCGATCCGATCAGCAAGGGGCGCACATAGAAGCTCGCGCCGGTGCCGTATGGCGGGATATAGGAGCGATTGGCGCGCACCAGGGTTGCCACCGCCTCGATGAACAATTCCGACGGCGGCGCCGTCATGCACAGGCGCGCTGCAGAGGATGCGAACCGGTCGGCGTGGGTGGGGGCGCGAAAACACGCGACTGTGCCGTCGACCCTTTGAAATACCTTCACGCCCTCGAAGCAGGCTTGCCCGTAATGCAGGCAAGTGGAGGCAATGTGCAGGTTGAGTTGGTTGCCCTTGACCAGTTGTGGCCGGGTCCATTGTCCGTCTTTGAATTCTGCGCGGACATGCGAGCCCGTATCCATGTACTCAAAGCCGAGGTTCTTCCAGTCGATTGCCTGTTCCATGTTGCCTCTAAGTGGTGGGAGGATCTTGATAAAGGACGTAGTTTAGCGTCACCGCCGAGGATTTGAAGCCCGACCGGCATTGAACGACCCGGTGTTTGCCGGACTTGCAAGCGATGCGGGCCGGCGCGTGGGGTGTGGTCAGCTTGGTTGCGGGCTTCTAGACGGTGACGGGGAAGCGCTTGAGCGCGTCCTCGCGCAGCTTGGCCTTCTGGATCTTTCCGGAACTCGTCATGGGAAATTCTCCGGTCACGATCACGCGGCGCGGAATCTTGAAGCTGGCGATGCGGCCGCGGCAATGCCCGATGATGTCTTGGTCAGTCGCCGTCTGGCCCGGTTTCAGGCGTACGTAGGCGACGCCGACCTCGCTCAGGCGTACGTCCGGGTAGCTGACGACCACCGCAAGGTCGATGGCCGGATGTCCCATGAGGAAGGCCTCGACTTCCATCGGGTCGACGTTCTCCCCGCCGATCTTCAGCATGTCCTTGTAGCGACCCATGAAGCGCAGGTGCCCGTCTGCGCGCAGCACGCCCATGTCGCCGGTGTGCAGCCAGCCCTCGCGATCGAGCGCGGCGGCTGTCTCTGCCGGCTTGTTGAAGTAGGCCTGCATCATGGTGTAGCCGCTGATGAGGATCTCGCCCGGCGTTCCCGTCGGCTGGTCTCGTCCGGTGGCCGGTTCGATGATGCGAACGCCGTAGCCGGGGGCCGGGTACCCGGATGCCTCCACGCACTGCTCCTCGGTGGAGTCGAGCGCCGACAACGCCGCGCCGACGCAGAATTCGGTCATGCCGAAGCCGGAGAGGAGCGGCCCGAAGGTCTTGCGCGCCTGCCGCGCAATGGCCCAGGAACTGGACATGCCGGAGGCGAGCACGCCGGTGCGCACCGAGGAGAGATCGCGCTTCTCCGTGGCCTGCGCGTCGATCAGGTCCTTGAAATGGAGGTCAAATCCGTGGAGCAGCGTCACGCGCTCGGACTCGATCAGGCCCAGGCATTCGCGAGCGTCGAAGGTGGCGGTGAGCACCTGCCGGGCGCCGGTGAGGATGGACATCAGCAGGCCTTCGGTGAATCCGAACATGTGGAACAGCGGCAGGTACATGAGAATGGTATCGCTCACGCCGATGCCCATGCGGTAGCCGCGATCGGTGACGTTGCGCACCACCGCGTGGTGGTGCATGACGCCCTTGGGCAGCCCGGTGGTGCCGGAGGTGTACATCAGGTAGGCGGTGGCATCCGGATCGACGGCCGCGGCGCGCGCCGCAAGCTGGGCCTCGCTGATCGCGCCCGCCCGGTCGGCAAGCGCCCCCCAGGTCAGCGTTCCCGCTGCAGCCCGTCCATGCAGGACGATGCGCTTGAGATGCGGATAGTCCTTGTCGGCGAGCGCTTCGGGATTCGCGTGATCGAGCCTGGGCAACAGGCTTGCGATCATGCCCAGGTAGTCGACAGGCCCGGCGCGGTCGTTGGCGATCAGCGTCGCGCTCTCGGACTGCTTGAGGATGTAGGCGACGTCGTCTGCGCGCAGGCGCGTGTTGATGGGCAGCAGCACCGCGCCCACCTTGAACACGGCAAAGGCGGCGATGACCCACTCGGGGCGATTGACCATCCACAGGGCAACGCGCTCGCCGGGCTGGACGCCCAGCGCCATCAATCCGCGCGCGGCGCGGTCCACCTCGGCGGATAGTTCGCCGTAGGTCCAGCGTTGTCCCTGGAAACAAAGCGCCTCACGGCCGCCCCAGCGTGCGGCGGCGCGCTCGGGCAGGGAGCCCAGGGTCTGCTTGGGGAACCATTCGCTCACTTGTTGCCCCCGTTTCTATGATGTGCGATCAAATTCGTGTGCCGTGCGCCCGCCCCACCCCGTACCGCGGATCAGAAGGTGGTGCTGATCCGCAGGTCGTATTCCCGCCGCGCATTGTCGGTGCATGTGCCGACGGCCTTCATCCCCAGGGTCTCGTCGTAGGTGAAGTCGCAACGGAGCGAGTCGCCGGCGTCCGAGATGAGGAGCAGTTTTCCGGTGCCATGATTGCTTTGTTGGACCGTACTGGACGAAGCGGCTGTGCCAGACGGGCTCCGTCTTCGATCGGAATTGTTGTTGACGATCACCGTGGTCTGCGACGCGGGCGAAAGAACGTAGTCGCCGCGATAGTTCTTGCCGTTGAGGGTAATGCCCACGCTTTGCTTGAACCAGTCCACGACGCCATTGACCACCTGGCGGTCGGCGCGCGATACCACCGTGATGACGCTGTTGCTCGCGCATGCGCCGAGGGCAAGGGCAAGAGTCAGGACTAACGCGCGCACGCAAGGCTCCATTTGAGGGTCAGTGGCGGGCCGGATCGGGCGCGCAGTCGGGAGTTACGCCGCGATTGTCCAGCAATGTCCGCGGGCAGGCAAGCCGCCACAGCCTGCGGCGATGCGTCCACCAGCATTGCACGACGCGCAAACCGGCGTGGACGGGCCGGTGCGGATGAAATAGTATTCCGGCGACCGTCATCATTGCCGTGGAGAACCAATGGAACTGGATACATCGGACAAGCAGATATGCATGGTGGAGACGCCGCGCGGCCGCATCATGATCATGGGTTCCGCGTATTACGTGAGCGAGGCCAATCGCGGTCGAGACGTTGTCGTCAACGCCTCCTTCGCAGGCGTGCTGCCGGCGCGCATGGTGGGCGACCATCGGCCGCGCGGGGCCATCGGCGTCGACTGCGGTGTCGGGCCGGATGCGGCAGGCATCGTCGGCATCTATTACCTGGAGGCGTTGAACATCGCGGCCGCAACCGTCGACGTCATGACCATCTGGCTTGGCGACGGCGCGGACATGTACGAGAACGGACGCATCAGCTACCTTAACCGGCCGGCGCAGGATTGCGGCGTAAGGAAGGGCATGAGCGTGAAGGAGGCGGCGCGCCTGATGCTCGACCGCGACCCGGGAGAGCCGAGCGCGCTCGAAGTCACCAACCGCGAGGTGATGGAAGAGGGGCCGGACGGGCGCAAGATCGTGTGCACAGATTCGATCACTTTCGGCCTGCCAGAGGACGTGCGCAACATCATCGTCTCGGGCGGCCACAACGGCCGCAGCTCCGCAGACTACATCCGCGCCATCAACCCGTTCGGCTACATCTGCTCGGATGGCGGCGGAGGGCGCGACAAATCGGGCATGGCGGCGCTGCCTGCGGCCGACGAGATGCACATCGCCGGCTGCACGGTCGATGCGCGCACGGCCCGCATGGGCGATGGCCACAGCACCTGGAACGAGGGCGTGATCAGCGGCGCCAATCGACTCGCGCAGGGGGCGGGCGTTCGCGTCGGCATGCGGGTGCCGGAGGCGGCTCGGCTGCTGGTGAGGCGCAAGGATGCGGCGCGGCCTTGAGCGGGGCGCCGGAACGCCTGCGCATTGACAAATGGCTGTGGGCGGCGCGCTTCTACAAGACGCGCAGCCTCGCCGCGCAGGCGGTAGAGTCTGGCCGGGCGCGCCTGCATGGGGAGCGGGTCAAGCCGTCGAAGGATGTGCGCACGGGGGATCGCATCACCGTGCGGGTGGGCGAGCTGGAGTGGGCCATCGAGGTGCTGGGGCTGTCGGAGCGGCGCGGACCGGCGATCGAGGCCGCGACGCTGTACGTGGAGGGCGACGACAGCCGCGCCCGGCGCGAATTGATGCTCGCCATGCGCAAGGCGGACCCGCAGCCGGTCACCGACGGGCGGCCGACCAAGCGCGACCGGCGTCGCCTGGAACAGTTCCGGCGCGGTGACTAATGTGATCACGTGTTGAAGGAGCGGCAATGGTATCTTGGGACCATGAAGCAGATATTGTCATCGTCGGCTACGGCGGCGCAGGGGCTGCAGCGGCACTGACGGCGCGGCGCATGGGGCAGTCTGCGCTCGTCATCGAAAAGCAGGCGGCCGGGCGGCATACGCCGAGCACGCGCATGTCGGGTGGGTTGATCATGGCGGCCACCGATGCGGAAAAAGCGGCTCGGTACCTTGACCAGTGCGCCGGCGGCATGGTGCCGATGTCGCTGTCGCGGGTGTGGGGGCAGCGCTGCACGACGCTCGTCGCCTGGCTGAACGAGGTCTGCCCTGGGCTGAACCTGGCGAAAGTCGGTGGCGCGGAGCATCCGGCGCTCGCGGGCGCCGAAGCCATGGAGGTCTATCAGCCAGGCGGCGCCAAGTTCCGCCTCGATCCCGATGCGGGCAGCGGGCGGATGCTGTTCGCACAGTTGTCGCAGGCGGTGGACACAGCCGGAGCCAAGGTGCTCTGGGAGACGCCGGCGCGGCGCTTCATCCGTTCGGCAGAGGGCAGGGTTGAAGGCGTCGAAGCCGCCTGCGGGGACCGTGCCGTGCGCGTGCGCGCACGCAAGGGGGTTGTATTGGCATCCGGCGGCTTCGAGTTCGACGAGCCCACCAAGCGCGACTTCCTGCGCGCCTATCCGATGTATTTCTACGGCAACCCGGGCAATACCGGCGACGGCCTGCGCATGGCCCAGGAGGTGGGTGCGGGGCTGTGGCACATGAACCAGATGGTGGGGCGCGCCATCGGGCGCTGGGAACTGCCGGACGGCTCCAGCCTGGCCTTCATCATCGTCATTGGGCCACCGGGCTATGTGATCACCGACCGTTACGGCGAGCGCTTTGCGAACGAGACCATGCAGGCGCAACTGCTGCACGGCTTCTATTACAAGCTGCTCGACTACGATCCCGACAAGGGCATCTATCCGCGCGTTCCATGCTATTGGTTCTTTGACGAAAAGCGCCGCAAGGCCGGGCCGCTGACGTTGCTCAACCTGGGCGTTTGCTCGGTGGGCCTGTACGACTGGAGCCCGGACAACTCGCGTGAGATCGACAGCGGCTGGATCCTCAAGGGCAACAGCATTGCCGAGGTGGCCGCGGCGGCAGGAATCGAGGATCCGGCGGCAGCCGAGGCCAGCGTGCACGCCCACAACGAGGCCTGCCGCAACGGCACGCCGGACGCATACGAGCGGCCGAGGGAGACCATGATCCCGCTGGAGGGGCCGCCGTACTACTGCGTGAAATTGTGGCCGGGCGGCTCCAACACCACCGGGGGCCCGCAGCGCGACGAGCACGCGCGGGTGCTCGACGTGTTCGGCGCGCCCATCCCCGGCCTGTACTGCGCCGGTGAACTGGGCCAGCCCTCCGGCATGCAGTATCCGGCAGACGGCAGCAATCTGTCGGAGGCATTCGCCTTCGGCCAGATCGCGGTGGAGGAGATTGTGGCGGCTGCCGGGCGATAGCGCGGGAGGCACCTCCCACCTTCAGAGCGGCCGAGCCTGCGTAGCAGGCCGCGGGGCCTTCCAGTGGCACGGCCCCCGGTTTGAGCAGCGCGGCCGAGCCTGCGTAGCAGGCCGCGCGGTCCTTCCAACCGCGCGGTCCTACTAAATGATTACGCTGCCGCCGTTGACGTCGAGAACCGCGCCGGTAATGAACGACGACGCGTCCGACGCCAGGAACTGGATCACGACCGCCAGTTCCATCGGCTCGCCATAGCGGCCCATTGGGACCAGCTTAGTGATCAACTCCTGGTTGGCGGCAGACGATTGGCCCGTGAGGCCAGTGCGCACTGGCCCCGGCGCGATGGCGTTGACGGTGACGCCGTGCGAGGCGCATTCGTAGGCCGACATGTGCGTGAGGCCGATGATGCCGTGCTTGGAGGTGACATAGGCGGCGCTGGTTGGCGGCACGACGGTGCGCGCAGAGTTCGACGAAATGTTGATCACGCGTCCCCACTTGCGTGCCTTCATCTGCGGGATGAGTTCGCGACTGAGCAGGAAGGGCGCCGTCAGGTTGATGGCCAGCACCGTCGCCCATTGCTCCGAGGTGATTTCCTCCAGGTAGAACTTGTTGCCGCCGTTCTTGGGATGGACGCCCGCGTTGTTGACGAGGATGTCCACGCGCCCTTGCTGCGCGAGCACGTCGCGCGCGAGCTTGAGCACGTTCTCTTCCCTGGACAGTTCCACCACCATGCCTGTCGCCTTGCCACCCATGCGCGCGCCGAGATCCTTGGCGATGGCGAGGACCTCCGGGCTGCGATCGGCCATGACCACGGCGATGCCGTCCTTGAGCAAAAGCTCGGCTGCGGCAAGGCCGATGCCGCTGGCGGCTCCAGTCACCAATGCAATTTTCTGCGTCATGTTCGCTTCCTTTTTGGATTGGGTTTCGTCACGCCCCCGGCAGTTCAGGCCGTCGGCAGCTTGTAGTCCTTGTACGCGTCGCGCAGCTTGTTCTTCTGCATCTTGCCGGTGGCCCCCAGCGGGATCGCATCGACGAACACCACGTCATCCGGGGTCCACCATTTCGCGATCTTGCCTTCGTAAAAGGCGAGCATCTGCTCGCGCGTCAGTTCCGCGCCCGGCTTCCTGACGACCACCAGGAGAGGGCGTTCATCCCACTTCGGGTGGTGTGCCGCGATGCATGCAGCTATGGACACGGCCGGGTGCGCCATCGCAATGTTCTCGAGGTCGATCGAGCCGATCCACTCGCCGCCCGACTTGATGACGTCCTTGCTGCGATCGGTGATCTGCATGTAGCCGTCTTCGTCGATGAGCGCCACGTCGCCCGTGGGGAACCATCCGTCGACCAGCGGATTGCCGCCGGCACTCTTGAAATAGCTCGAAATGATCGCCGATCCGCGGACCATCAGCTCGCCGCTCGACTTGCCGTCGAAGGGCAGCTCCTTGCCTTCGGCATCGACGATCTTCATGTCCACGCCGTACACAACTCGGCCCTGCTTGAACTGCACCTTGAGCCGCTCCTCGGCGCTCATGGCCTCGTGCTTGTGCTTGAGCGAACAGACCGTACCCAGCGGGCTCATCTCGGTCATGCCCCAGGCGTGCAGCACCTGCACGCCATAGCGGTCCTGGAAGGTCTGCAGCATGGCGGGCGGGCAGGCCGATCCGCCGATGACGGTGCGGCGCATGGAGCTGAAGCGGAGCTTGTTGGCTTCGACGTGACCCAGCAGCCCTTGCCAGACGGTAGGCACGCCGGCGGAGATCGTCACCCCTTCGGACTCGAACATCTCGTAGAGTGACTTGCCGTCCAGGCCCGGTCCGGGAAACACCATCTTGGCCCCGACCATGCAGGCGATGTAGGGCAGGCCCCAGGCATTGACATGAAACATGGGCACTACGGGAAGGATGGCATCGCGGGCCGAGCAGTTCAGCGCGTCGGGCAGGGCGGCGGCGTAGGTGTGGAGCAGGGTCGAGCGGTGGCTGTAGAGCGCGCCCTTGGGGTTGCCGGTGGTGCCGGAGGTATAGCAGAGCGATGCCGCGCTGTTCTCGTCGAAGCTCGGCCAGTCATATTGATCGTCGCTCGCGTCGATGAGGTCTTCATAGCAGAGCAGGTTGGCGACCTTGCTCGTGGCCGGCATGTGCGCGCGGTCGGTCATGGCGACAAAGGCCTTGATGGTCTTCACGCGGCCGGCGATGGCCTCGATCAGGGGCAGGAAGGTCATGTCGAAGAACAGGATCTGGTCCTCGGCATCGTCGGCGATCCAGACCACCTGGTCGGGGTGCAGGCGCGGGTTTAGCGTGTGCAGCACGGAGCCCGAGCCGGAAACCGCGTAATACAACTCGAGGTGACGGTAGCCGTTCCAGGCCAGCGTGGCCACGCGCGCACTGGGGCCCATGTTTCTCGCAACCAGCGTCTTCGCCATCCGACGCGAGCGCGCCGCGAGATCGCGATAGGTGTAGCGGTGGATGTCCCCCTCGACGCGCCGGGAGACGATTTCCTGGCTGCCATGATGGCGCTCCGCGTGGATCAGCAAGGACGACACCAGCAGCGGCTGCTGCATCATTTGACCGAGCATGCTTTCTCCCTATTGACCGTATTGACCGAACGACGGCGATGGCAATGACAGGCGCGAGAATACCGCGTCTGGGTTGCAGTGAACATGCAGCGCGCCGGTCGCGGGGTATCCCGGCCGGTGCCGACCAAGCGTGTGGCGGCGTTCGCCCCGAGCGAACCGCTGTCAATTCGGCGGAGACGGCGGGAATCGTCCTTGCAGGGCGCGTTAGCGCCTGCAGGTGCTAACCGGCTTGACGGCGGCGTGCCGAGGGCTCGCCGGGACCCCGACGCGCCCCCGAGTCCCTACCGGACGCAGCTTCGATGAGGGCATCCTGCATGCAGCAACAAGGGCCACCCGAAAATCCGGGGTGCCCCTTGTTGTTGATGGTGGTGGAACACGGAACCGAACCCGCGTCCGCTTTCAGAATCAAATGGGGACATTTTGACCCTGAGGGCGTGGATTTGACGATTTGGCCGAACTGGTCACAGAAGCGAAACGTCTTTGATCAAGCGAGATCGGCGTGCTTGCCGCTTGACTTGGTCATCAGAATCGTCAGCCCACGCATGGGAAGAACTTCCCCAAGACCAATCAGTACCAGTGACACCGAGAAGTTTTACGTCCCCCGCAGACCCATTGATGATTCGGTCATAGGATTTCCCGGCCACCGTAAAGGAAATTCGATGGCTTCCCGGCTTTAGTCGCAACCGAATCATGGAGTTTGGGACAGTCTCCATCGACGTCGCACCATCGATTGATACATCCAAGGGATGGTGTCCGTCACCCCAGTAGCGAACAACATATACGGTGAGTGCGCCAGGATCGGAGGGAAACTGCTTTGCCTCCTCGTCTTTGCTGAGACTCGGTGCATTGTCCTTGGTGCAGTAAGCGTTTCTGCCACGGTCTGTGTGACAGTAGGGCTTCTCAGCATAGCGATCTACCGGCGTCGCACAGCCAGCCAAAGCAAGTATTGCCGCTGACAGAAAAATGCCTTTGATAAAAGTTTTCATGGTTGCCTTTCAAGAGCACAGCGAAAAAATGCCGAGAAGGCTGTTCTCGGCCCTAAATTCATTTCAGAACAAATCGTGCCGTCGTTGCCTTGCTTGCAAGATTCACCTGCGCGACAACCTTCGTTCCAGGCGTGACCTTAAAACTGCCCTTGGCTTCAAGCCTGTCAGCCGATGGCTTCAGTTCCACTTCTTGTTTGTCGCCGCCTGAGAGCAAGGTAATTTTTGCTGTTGCCTTGCTGACATCAACTGGTTTCCCGTGATCGCGCACGTACAACTGCAGCACATCGGGTTTAGCTACGAGTTCGTAATCGACATCCTTGATTTCTGTGATCAAGCCTCCGTGGAGGGGCTTGTCCTCATGTCCATGAGCATGTTTGTCTGCGGCGAATACGACGCCTGATGCCATCAACATCAAAGCGAAGGTGGTCGAAATCAGTTTCATGAGTTTTCCTTTCAAAAGTACAGGTTGAGAAATCAGGTCAAAAGACTTGTTTATGAATTCGGCAAAGCGGCCACAGCCTGCGGATGCACCGGTTCGATAGTGACATCCTCCACTTCCTCGTCTGGACGATGAGCCAGCCGATACAGAATCGGGAGCACGAGCAGCGTCAGCAATGTGGAAGACAAAATGCCTCCAATTACCACGGTGGCCAGGGGACGCTGCACTTCCGCGCCTGTCCCCGTGGCGATGGCCATTGGAATGAAGCCCAATGACGCCACCAAGGCTGTCATCAATACAGGACGCAAACGAGTCAACGCACCCTCGCGGATGGCTGCGTCCAATTGGGTTCCCTCTTCTCGCAAACTGCGGATGTAGGAAATCATCAC
>CANJRC010000049.1 GCA_947476535.1 Betaproteobacteria bacterium | reverse complement strand
GGCCAGGCCCGCCTGGATCAGCGGGAACATGTGGTCGCCCCGGAACACGTAGTCCCAGATGAAGCCGATGCGCTTGGCCTTGGTGTCGGCAAAGCGCGCATTCATCGCCACGCCCACCTCGGTCGAGCGTGCCAGCGGCCACAGCACGTTGTAGCGATCGTCACTCATCTCTTACCCCCATCTTGTATCGTGTATTCGGAAAGACCCGCCTAGAACCCGTTGCAAAGTGAATTTTGCAACGGCCTGATTTAGGTGCGTATGAGGGCATATGTCCCCTCATATTGAACGCTCATTCAAGCCGACCCAAGTTGCGGTCGCGAAGAATCGTACCGGTGTCGGGATGCTCCGGTTCCCGCTCGTACCCAAACTCAACCAGCTCCACCAGGTCGAAACGGAATGTCTGCGCGACCGAGAGCTGCCGCACGCGTTCCAGCAATTGCTTGCGGTCCAGGCCCTGCCGACGCGGCAGCGCCAGCAGGATCTTGTTGCCAGCACCCTTCACATCGAGCACCGCAAAATCATCGAAGGTTTCGCGGTAGGTCCGCACCATCGAGTTGTACAGCCGATTGGAATACGGCCCCCAGACATTGCCGACCACCACGCCCCCGGGAGCAACGGCGTTGCGCACCGCACGAAGGAACTCCACGGTCGTCAGGCGCTCAGGCACGCTGTCGCTGCCGAAGGCATCGAGAAAGACGATGTCATAGGGCTGTCGAACCGACTCGATGAACGTCCTGCCGTCCGCGAGATGGGCGCGCATGCGGCTGTCTTCGCGAAACTCGAAGAAGCGCTTGGCCACATTGATCACCTCGGGATCGATGTCCACCACATCGATCTGTGCACCGGGATAATGCCGTCGCAGAAAGGACGGCAGCGTGCCGCCGCCCAACCCGATGATCAGCACCCGCTGCACGCCCGAGGCAAGCGCCAGCCCGGCCATGGCCACTCTGGCATAGGGCAATTCCAGATGTTCGGGGTCCCCGGGCCTGACCACCGATTGACGGGCACCATCGCGCCCAAAATGCAGGCTGCGGAACCCCGCCTCATCTTCCTTCACCGTCACCCTGCCAAACAGCGAATCCTTCTCGTACAGGACACCTGCCGCGGGCGCATTGATCGAAGTGCAGGCGATCGCGCCCGACACCGCAAACACGATGGCCCAAAGCATTCCCCAACGACGCATTGATCCCCCGATTCCCCGCTGACTCAATCGCCATTCCCACTGACTGCAGCGCAAAGTCAGCATCCCGATATGGCTGCATGCAAATGATCCGCAGGCGCCAATTGTACGTGGCGCCGCGCCTGGAGCGAACTGCGCCGGGAAGTGACCGCAGATGGCGACAACGAGCGCCCACCAAACCGCTGCCGGGTGTAATATTTTGCGTGATGGGCATGCATGGCAGGCCCGAGTTTTTCTTGGCTTCAGGAATCACCAACGGAGAAATCCCATGAAACTCGTTTCATTCAACGACACGTCGAGCAAGGAATACCAGAGCAAGACCTACCGGTCTGTCGTCAACTCGTATTACGGCGTTGCAGCCACCGTGCATGATGGCCCACAGACTTTCCACGTCAGCATGCCGGACGCCGGATCGACCATCGAGCCCCATTTTCACGACGTCGACCAATATCAGGTCATTGTGCAGGGGGGCGGGCGGCTCGGCCCCGGAGAGGCGGCGCCCGTGGCGTTTCACTACGCCGACGCCTACACGCCCTATGGTCCCATCGTCGGGGGCAAGGATGGCATCTCGTTTTTCACGATTCGCGCAGCCTGCGCAACCGGCTATTTCCCCATGCCCGAATCGCGCAAGCTCATCCAGGGCAAGCCAGGGCGCAACATCGCCGGGCAGTTCGACATCAACCAACCGCTGCCCGCGGCCGATCAGTCAAGCAAGGAAAAGCTCCTCGAGGCAAAAGAGGACAACACCTTGGTCTACGGCATTCGCCTTGGACCCAATGCCAGCGTTCAGGGCGAACCGACCAATGGCGGCGACCAGTATTACCTAGTTTGCACCGGTTCGGTCATCCAGGACGGCAAGGAAGCGCCGCCGCTGAGCATGATTCGCCTCGAGCGTGGTGAGTCGCCATTGACGCTGAAGGCGGGGCCCAAAGGTGCTGCAGTCCTGTTGATGCAGCTGCCGATGCCAACGGCCCGCATCGGATCCGATCCGGGCAAGCTCGCCGATCGCAAGACCGAACAATACAAGCTCCCCGAAGGCGTAACCGTCGATTGATTGACGGACAGCTCCGACAAAAACCCGCTACGGCGGGTTTTTTTATGGCGGCGTCCCGGGCGCAACCTCGGTCTCCGGACGCGTGGCCACCTGCGTCACCGCCGGCACTTTCCTGGCATAGGATTTTGCGGCGGACTCCCGACCGGCCAACACGGCAACGCGATCGACGGACTCGCGCAAGTCACCCAGCCAGCGCGTCGTTGGTGTGCGCAAATCCAGGCGCGCAAATGCCTGGGCGATGGCTTGGACATCGTAACCCCGGGTTGCCAACAGGCGCATGGCGATGTCATCGGCTTCTTCTCGCTGGCGCGGCCGGTACACCTCCGCCAGCACGCGAGAACCGGCGAAGGACGCGGCAGTCACCGACGCCGAGGCGGTGGACGATGCTGCCGATGCGAACGAGGTCCCGGAAAACAAGGTGCCCAGTAGCTTGGCCACGTTGGCAATCGGCAGGAATATCGTGGACAAGGCCGACACTACAATGCTCGTGCCGGTGCTTTCTTCGTGATGCTTCGCCACCACATGGCCGATCTCGCGCGCAATCAGGAAAGACAGCGTCTCGTCATCTGGCGCAATGCCCCGCGTCGCGCGCATGACCACGATCAGCCCGCGCGCTGTCGACGCCGTGCCCGGTTCCGCCTTGTCTTCGACGATGAACTCAAATCCGGAAATCCGCTCCACCAGCTGCGGGTAGGCGACAAAAGCCGCCTGCGCAAGCTGCGCCCCGATGGCCACGACACGCCCATCGAAAAACGCCCTGTCCAAGCAAGAAAACTCCTCGCACTCGCCCTTGATGTTCGGCGACAGCGCGAGCGTGAAGCGTAGATTGATGTCGGAATAGACCGTGCTCACCAGCGATGGTGCCGCCAGATAGGTCCGATCGCTGTGGGGGTTGGACGTGCATGCAGCCAGAATGGTGCAAACAAGGATGCCCGCGCCCCGAAACAGGGATCGCAAACCGGTTGGCATCATCCCGACGGACATCTCGTCTCCCAGCAGAGCCTGCAAGTGCCAACATAGGCACAATCGCGGGACCGCATTGGATCCATGCCGACTGTGCCGGCCGAAACCGGAAACCATTGCGGCTATATGAACAGCAGCCTATGCAGGAGCCATGCCAACGACTCCCCCGCCATGTGAATCATGGGCGTTTCGCGGCAACCTGTCCACCCAGCCCCTTGCCGGAGCCGCAAAGTAAGCCCCCAAAGCGTAAAACCGGCCCAATGGACCAGTAATCAGCGCGAGCTGCGGCGAATTTCCTCGGCGATCGCCGCCCCCACGTCGGCCGTGGCGGCCCTGCCCCCCATGTCGGGCGTATGCGGGCCTGACGCGGTGATGCACTCGGCTGCGCGCGTGATGTCAGCGGCGGCATCCGCATGGCCCAGGTGCTCCAGCATCATGGCGCCGGCCCAGATGGTGGCGATCGGATTGGCGATCTTCCTGCCGGCGATGTCCGGTGCCGATCCATGCACGGATTCAAAGATCGAAGGCGTGGTGCGCGCCGGATTGATGTTCCCGGATGCAGCCACGCCGATGGTGCCCGCCGTGGCTGCGCCCAGGTCCGACAGGATGTCGCCAAACAGGTTGGAGGCCACGATCACGTCGAAGCGTCCCGGATCGAGCACCAGCTGCATGCTCAGGTTATCGACGTGGTACTCGCGCGTGCCGACATCGGGATACTGCGCGGCCATTGCGGCAAAGCGCTCGTCCCAATACGGCATGGTGATCGAGATGCCGTTCGACTTGGTGCAGGAAGTGACGTGCTTCTTGCGTGTTCTCGCCAGTTCAAATGCGTACTTCATGATGCGATCGACCCCGGTACGGGAAAACACCGCCTGCTGTATGGCCGCCTCGCGATCGGTGCCCGCAAAGATCCGCCCGCCCACGCTGCCGTATTCCCCCTCGGTATTCTCGCGGACCACCACGTAATCGATGTCTCCGGCCTTGCGCCCCACCAGCGGGCAGGCGAGGCCCTTCAGCAGCCGTATCGGTCGCAGGTTCACGTATAGGTCGAACACGCGCCGAAAGTTGATCAGCAGCCCCCACACGGAAATGTGGTCCGCGACGATCGACGGGTTGCCGACGGCACCGAAATAAATGGCGTCGAACTTGCGCAGGATATCGGGAGCATCCTCCGGGCACATACGCCCGTGGGCCTTGTACCAATCGCAACTCCACGGAAATTCCTGCCAGTTCAATTGAATGCCGTACTTCGCGCCGGCCGCCTCGAGCACGCGCACGCCCTCGGGAATCACTTCACGTCCAACCCCGTCGCCCGGGATGACTGCAATGTTGTATGCCTTCACGTACCGCCCTTTATTGTTGACTTGGCGAGCCTGCGAAAATGCCCGCTATCTGTTCGGCTGCCGACGCTCCAAAACCGCAGCGCTTGAGGTCGACTGCCCTCTCGCCACCCCTGCATCGCTAGCCCAGGATATTCGGCCTGGGTATGCCCTGGTCCTCGCAGCGCTGGAAATACGCAGCAAGGTCGCTCGCCACGGTGTTGCGGCTGGTAACCGTCTTTCCGTCGGCATCGATGTTCTCGACGTCGCCGAATTGCACGTAGATCACCTCCGACACCTCCGGCCCGTTGTAGAAGCGGTGCAGGTTGTTGACCTGCTCATAGATGTAAGAACCCGTCACGTAGGGAAACTGGCTTGCCTCGTGGCTCCATGCCCCTTTGAGCGTATAGCCCAGTACCGGCGCGAGATGCCGATGCAGGCCGTAATGGAACCCCGGATGGAAGCGATCCTGGGTGACCAGGATGTTGTCCCTGATGCGCGCCTGCAGGATGCGCCGCTCCCAGCCCGGCCCCTTCACCCAGGGGATGTCGTTCCCCTGCACGACCAGCGTCTGTTGCGCGGCAATGATGTCGCTGAACGGCTGCATGTGTTCCTCCGGTGGGTCTTTCGTGATGACGAGCAGGCAGTATAGTGCCGCGCCCACCCACAGTCATCATCGACGAGCGATTCACGGCGTGCTGACAAGCCGCGCGGTCGCGTGTTAGGGTTGCCGCCGTTCAATCATCGAAAATTCAGGGGGACCCGCATGCCGCTTTCACTGGAAGAAAAACAGGCCATCACCGAATTGACGGCCGTCTACAACTTCACCATCGATCATCACGAGGCCGTGGCCTGGGCCGACACCTTCGTCGAAGACGGCGAGCTGCGCGTGGACGGCAAGTCCCAGTGCAAGGGTCGCCAGGGCCGCATCGACTTCGTGAACAAGGCCAAGGCAACGGGCTACAAATCGCGCCACTGGGTCTGCAACATGCTGATCGACGGGGACGGCAACTCGGCACGACTGCGCATGTACGTCATGGCCATTGCCATCGTCAATGGCATCGACCCCTATGTCATCGGCGAGTACGACGACACGCTGGTGAAGGTCGATGGCCAGTGGAAGTTCAAGACACGCAACGTCACTTTTGCCGCGGGAAAGTCGTTCACCGACGGCGGCCTGAAGGGAATCCCGGCGACGCCAAGGCAGTAGCGCCCCCCCCTACGCCCCACCTAATCCGACCCACACAATCGCGTCAGCCCACAACAAGCCGAGGAGACAACATGCCGCATTCCACCGAAGACAAGATCGCCATCAACGAATTGGTGTCCCGCTACAACATGGCGATGGACCACCTGCAGGCCGCCGAATGGGCCGCTACGTTCACCGACGACGGGGAACTGGTTATTGACGGGAAGCCCATCGCACAAGGCAAGGCAGCCCTTACCGCCATGGTCGAGACCGCTGCCAAGGGCGTCTATCGCGGGCGCCACTGGGTGTGCAACAGCATCATCGAGGGCGAAGGCGACACGGCACGACTTCGCATGTACGTGCTGTCCATTGCCATCAACGACGGCATCGTACCTCGTGTCATGGGCGAGTACGACGACACGCTGGTCAGGCAGAACGGGCATTGGAAATTCAAGACCCGCCGCATCACCTTTTGCGCGGGCAAGTCAGGCATCGTAAAATAGCGCCAGCCGGCCGGCGATCCTGACCGGCCCCGGCCAGACTATTGCCAGACCGCTGGCGCCGGAGGGCCTAGTCGCCAGCCCAGGGGGCGCCCCATGGCCTCTCCCGGTAATTTTTTTGCCAAACGGCACTTCCCTCGCTTGAATAATGGGGAATTGCCCCAATAAGCTAAAAACCGCTTTTAATTCAACCCGTCAATTAAACCCTTTCAGAGCGAATCCATGTCGCAAGCGAACGAAAATCCCCAGCCTGACCCGACCCAGCAGGCGTCAGGGGCTGCCACGGGCTCAGAGGCCGCTGGTGGAGGCACCCCACCCGGCCTGGAAGAGCAGTTGACGCAGGCCCTGGAAAAGTCCCAGGAGCACCATGACGCCTGGCTCCGCGCCAAGGCCGAAACCGAAAACATGCGCCGGCGCGCGCAGGAGGACGTCACCAAGGCACACAAGTTCGCAGTCGAGTCGCTGGCCTCGCAGCTGTTGCCGGTCCGCGACAGCCTGGAGGCGGCGCTCGCCACCGAGACCGCGACGCTGGAAGCCTACAAGGCTGGCGTGGAGATCACGCTCAAGCAGTTAGCCTCAGTGTTCGACAAGGCCATGCTCAAGGAAATCAACCCGGTGGACGAGAAGTTCGATCCCCATCGCCATCAGGCGATCAGCATGCTGCCCTCGGACAAGGAACCGAACACGGTGATCAACGTCCTGCAGAAGGGCTACCTGCTGCACGACCGCGTGGTGCGTCCTGCGCTGGTCACTGTCGCCAAAGCCCGGGACGCTTGAAGCGCGGCGCCTTGTCCCCATATAGGTAGCAACTAGGCAGCAACGCCAACTCATTGCATCAAAAGGCATATCGGGAACAGGCGGGGGCGGTCGTCGAACGACGCCCCCTGCCGGTCCCGCAACATTAGTCAAAACAGAGGAAAACGGATCATGGGCAAAATCATCGGCATCGACCTCGGGACGACCAATTCCTGCGTGTCCATCATGGAAGGCGGCAAGCCCAAGGTGATCGAGAACTCGGAAGGCGGCCGCACCACCCCCTCCATCGTCGCCTATCAGGATGACGGTGAGGTGCTCGTTGGCGCCCCGGCCAAGCGCCAGGCCGTCACCAACGCCAAGAACACGCTTTATGCGGTGAAGCGCCTGATCGGCCGTCGCTTTGAGGAAAAGGAAGTCCAGAAGGACATCAACCTGATGCCCTATAAGATCGTCAAGGCCGACAATTCCGACGCCTGGGTGGAAGTGCGCGGCAAGAAAATCGCGCCCCAGGAAGTTTCGGCCCAGGTGTTGCGCAAGATGAAGAAGACGGCCGAGGATTACCTTGGCGAGGAAGTCACCGAAGCCGTCATCACCGTCCCCGCCTACTTCAACGACTCGCAGCGCCAGGCCACCAAGGATGCCGGCCGCATCGCCGGGCTGGAAGTCAAGCGCATCATCAACGAGCCGACCGCAGCCGCGCTCGCCTTCGGCATGGACAAGAAGGAAGGCGACCGCAAGATCGCGGTGTACGACCTGGGCGGCGGCACCTTCGACGTGTCCATCATCGAGATCGCTGCGGTCGAGGGCGAGCACCAGTTCGAGGTGCTGTCCACCAACGGCGACACCTTCCTCGGCGGCGAAGACTTCGACCAGCGCCTGATCGACTACCTCTGCGACGAGTTCAAGAAGGACTCCGGACTCGACTTGAGGAACGATGTGCTGGCGCTGCAGCGGCTCAAGGAAGCCGCGGAGAAGGCCAAGATCGAGCTTTCCTCCAGCAACCAGACCGAGGTCAACCTGCCCTATATCACAGCAGATGCCAGCGGGCCGAAGCACCTGGCCGTGAAGGTTTCGCGCGCCAAGTTCGAGAGCCTGGTTGATGAGCTCATCCAGCGCACCATGGAACCCTGCCGCACCGCCATGAAGGACGCCGGCGTCAAGGCCTCCGACATCTCCGATGTGATTCTCGTCGGCGGTATGACGCGCATGCCCAAGGTCGGCGACACGGTAAAGGAGATCTTCGGCAAGGAACCGCGCCGCGACGTGAACCCCGACGAAGCCGTCGCCGTCGGCGCCGCCATCCAGGGCGGCGTGCTGAAGGGTGACGTCAAGGACGTGCTGCTGCTGGACGTCACGCCGTTGTCGCTCGGCATCGAAACGCTGGGCGGCGTCATGACCAAGCTGATCCAGAAGAACACCACCATCCCGACCAAGGCATCGCAGACCTTTTCCACCGCCGATGACAGCCAGAACGCGGTGACCATCCACGTGCTGCAGGGCGAGCGCGAGATGGCCTCGGGCAACAAGAGTCTCGGCCAGTTCAACCTCACCGAAATTCCGCCCGCGCCGCGCGGTATGCCGCAAATCGAAGTCACGTTCGACATCGACGCCAACGGCATCCTGCACGTGTCTGCAAAAGACAAGGCGACCGGCAAGGAGAACAAGATCAAGATCCAGGCGAGCTCCGGTCTCTCCGAGGAGGAGATCCAGCGCATGGTGAAGGATGCCGAGCTGCACGCCGAGGAAGACAAGAAGCTGCTGGAACTGGTGGCCGCGCGCAACCAGCTCGAAGCCCTCGTGCATTCGGTGAAGAAATCGCTGGCTGAATACGGCGACAAGATTGACGCCGACGAAAAGGCCAAGATCGAGGCCGCCATCAAGGAATCCGAAGCGCTGGACAAGAGCGAAGACAAGGACAAACTGGAAGCACAGGCGAAGAAACTGGCCGAGGCGTCGCAGAAACTCGGCGAGAAAATCTACGCCGAGCAGCAGGCCGCTGCGGGCGCCGCCGGAGCAGCGGGCGGCGCGGGCCCCGGAGCCGCGGGCGGCGCCGGTGGGCAGGCCGGCGGCAAGCCGGCCGACGACGCCAACGTAGTGGATGCGGAGTTCACGGAAGTAAAAGACGGGAAAAAATAATAATCGTTAAGCGCGGCGCGAACGCGCAGGAAACTGCAGCGCCGCCTTAACTGGCCGGGATCGAACCGGCGCCCTTTTGGGGCGCGGTTCATTCCCGGCCGTTCGCATTTGGAAATGGGCAAGGGAACATGGCGACAAAACGCGATTACTACGAAGTGCTGGGCGTCGGACGCGACGCCGAGGAAGACGCGATCAAGAAGGCCTATCGCAAACTCGCCATGAAGCACCATCCGGACCGCAATCCGGACGACAAGGCCTCCGAAGAGAAATTCAAGGAAGCCAAGGAAGCCTACGAGATCCTCACCGATCCGCAGAAGCGCGCCGCCTACGACCGGCACGGCCATGCGGGCGTTGATCCCAGCATGGGAGCCGGAGCCCGTGGCGCTGGAGCCGGTGGCTTCGCCGATGCCTTCGGCGACATCTTCGGCGACATCTTCGGCCAGACCGCAGGCGGCGGCCGGGGTGGTCGCAATGGCGTCTACCGCGGCGCCGACCTTCGCTACAACCTGGAAATCACCCTCGAGCAAGCGGCGCGCGGCACGGAAACCAAGATCCGCATTCCGAGCCACGAAGCCTGCGAGCCGTGCAAGGGCACCGGCACCAAGCCCGGCACGCAGCCCAAGACCTGCACCACCTGCGCCGGCCACGGGCAGGTGCGCATGCAGCAGGGCTTCTTTTCGGTGCAGCAGACCTGCCCCAAGTGCCACGGAGCGGGCAAGGTCATCGCCGACCCCTGCCTCAGCTGCCACGGCGCGGGACGGCTCAAGAAGCAGAAGACGCTGTCGGTAAAAATTCCCGCAGGCGTGGATGAGGGCGATCGTATTCGCCTCTCGGGTGAGGGCGAGATGGGCGTCAACGGCGGCCCCGCTGGCGACCTCTACGTGCAGATGCAGGTCAAGCCGCACTCCGTATTCGAGCGCGACGGCGACGACCTGCACTGCGAGATGCCGATCAGCTTCACGGTGGCAGCCCTGGGTGGCGAGATCGACATCCCCACCCTCGAAGGCCACGCCAAGATCAAGATCCCGCCCGAGACGCAGTCGGGCAAGACCTTTCGCCTGCGCGGCAAGGGCATCAAGGGTGTGCGCAGCCACACCACGGGCGACCTGCAGTGTCACATGGTGGTGGAGACGCCGGTCAAGCTCACCGAGCGCCAGAAGGAACTGCTGCATGAACTCGAGGAAATCTCGCAGGCCGACAGTCCGCGCCACAACCCACGCGCCAAGGGCTGGATGGACAAGGTGAAGGATTTCTTCGCCGACTAAGACCGCAATCCGCCGGGTTCAATGATAATAATTATTCAGCCATACTCAGCTGGACCGATATTGAGTATCTAATTTGATTACATTATTGGCCAGAGATCCCGGGCTCGCTTGAGCACCGGCGGGCATCCCCGCTACTGCACGAAATAAAAGTCGCCCAACACCTGGTCGTAGATAGCCGGCACCTGCTCGTGACCGACCGACTGCGCAAGGCGCGCCACTTCCGTGCGCACCGTCTTCACGATGCGATCAATGGTCACCCCGGCCTTTTTCATCTCCTGCAACATGACCCGGGTGAAGAGGCCGTTCTTGTTCCGGTCGCTGGCGCCGAGCTTGTCGAGTGCCTGCTGGCCAGTGCCGGCCGCGAACACCACCATCTGGCCGGTGGCCGCAGACGTCGGCACAAGCCCCCGGGTGCCACCGCCGATGGATCGACCGGAAGTCTTGAACGGGTTGTCGCGACAGGCATCGATCATGGCCAGCGTGAATTTCACTTTCTTTTCGGTCATGTCGTCGAGAATGCGCTGCAGCGGCACCGCCTCATCGCGCACCTGCTCTTCGCTGTCACCGCCAACATCGGTGGGCAGGAGGTAGTTCGTCGATCCCAGCTGGACGCCATGGCCCGCATAAAAGATAGCCACCTCATCTCCGGCGTTCACCTGCCCCTTGAAGATGCGCAGCGCAGCCTTCATGTCCTTCTCGGACAAGTCGGTCTTCAGCGAAACGAGATAGCCCACATTCGACAGGGCCTCCGCCAGCGCCCGCGCATCCTCCACGGCGTTCTGCAGCTTCGTCACCGACTTGTAGTTGTCATTGCCGATGATCAATGCCTTGCGGGTTCCGGGGGCCGCACCGGAACCGGACTCGGCCTTCGCCAGCTGCTGGCGCAGGCGGGCAATTTCCGCAGCCATCGCCGACACTTCAGGTGACTCCTTGCGCGTCCGTTCAGACTCAGCGCTGGCGAGCGCCGCCTTCTGGCGACGGTCTTCCTCGGCCTTCGCCAACGCTTCCTTCTGTCGACGATCTTCTTCTGCCCTTGCCAACGCCTCTTTCTGGCGACGCTCGTTCTCGCCTTTTGCCACGGCCTCCTGCTGGCGGCGCGACTCCTCAGCCTTCGCCAGCGCTTCCTTCTGGCGGCGCTCCTCCTCCGCCTTCGCCAGTGCCTCCCGGGTGCGGCGCTCTTCCTCCAGCTTTGCCTGCAGCTCGCGCGCCTGCCGTTCCTGGTCCGCGTTGGCCAGCGCTTCGCTGATGCGCCGGTCGGTCTCCGCTTTCAGTTGCGTCTCGCGCTGGGCGCGGTCCTGCTCGGCCTTGGCGAGCGCGTCCTTGAGGCGCTTTTCTTCAGCCACCTTGAGCGCCGCCTCGCGCTGCCGGTTGTCCTCCTCGGCCCTGGCCAACTGCAACTGCGAAGAAGGCTGGGCAGTGGCGACGGGCGCCTGGGCTACGGGGGCTTGGGCTTGGGCTTGGGCTTGGGCCTGCGCCGGTGCCCCTGCGAGACTCGGGCCATAGGCCTGGGCAAGGAACGTTGCGTACTCGGGCACTGCGACCAGATCGATCTTGGCCACCGCCAACGCTTCAGCCCGCGTGGTAACCGGCTGAAAGGTACCGCCGAGACTGCAGCCAAAATTTTGCTGAACCTGATACAGCCTCAAGCGATCGCGAGCCAAGGTCGCACGATGCGGACTTGCGCTGGTGAACACAATATCCCAACTGCCCTCTAACGAATGATTCGTCCACGCGCGAGTCACTCCGGAGCAGGTGCGGACCATAACCGCCCTGTCGTTCACGATCTCGGCGTAGATCGAACCACCGCCGATGTCCACGCCGAAGAAGGCTCGGCGCGCCTTGCTGCCATCGTCGCCGAACCGCGCCAGGAGCTGCTGCAGGCGTGCGGCCGCGTCCTGCCCAGTTTGCGGCGGCGTTGATGCCTGCGCCTGCTGCGGCACAGCGGCGAACGTCTGGCCGTACGCTTGGGCGTAGTAGGCCTTGTATTCGGCGACCGTCGCCAGATCGATGCCCGACCTCAAGACCGCTTCCTCACGCGTTGACACAGGCTGAAAAGTGCCTCCGAATGACTGCGCCGGCGACTGACAGGTGTCGACTACGCGGTCTTGAAAATATATCCTGAACTGGGATCGGGTCAGCGTGGAACTAAACCGTCGCAGGGACAGGTTCCAACTGTCGGCATAAGCGTTGTTGGTCTGTGCCGAGACCGATCCGCAGTTCAAGAGGACAATCGCCCTGCCATTGGCGATTTCTGCGTAGACCGTTCCCGAACCAGTGGCGAATCCGTAATAGGTGGCTTGCGGCGAGTCGGCCGCGCGCACTGGACCGACCAACCACGCCGTAATGGCGCAGGCCAGCAACACTCGCGCGAGTTTCAGCGTCAGATCACCCCATCGCCCCGACATTGCCGCCTCCCAGTGAGTTCGGCCCAGGTCGACCGAAAGTTTTTCCAGCCATGCGCCATCCACCGCGCATGGCCACTGCCTTTAACGATCTCGGGCAGACATGCCCAACAAGCTGCTGCGCCACCATGGTAGGCAAAGCGCTTAACGCCGTCAATTGAGTCCAGAGGACTGGAATCGCAAAAGAATCCCGTCCGCGCGCATCGTGTTACCGCGGCGCGTCCCCGGTAGATTCCCAAGAGAAAAACGCAGGCTCCACCCTACTCGTCGACAATGATTTTCGTCGTGATCGACAGCGACGCGTTGCGCGTGAGCACCGCCTTGCCGGGTTCTCCAATGAGGGGAATGCCTTCGCGCAGGGCAAACTCAGTCGCGGCCCGGGTAACCCCGGGAAAGGTGATGTAGTCGTCCAGGATCATGACGCCGTCCGGGGCCAGCAACTGCCAGTACAGGGCGATGTCCCTCGACACCGATTCGTACTCGTGCCCGGCATCGATGTAGATGATGGGCGCCTTCACGCCCAGTCGTTGCAGGACAAAGAAGGCCGACTCGCTGGGCAGCGGCAGTGGCGTGATGATGCGCTGGCACTGGCTGGCGACGACATTGTTCAGGAATGTGTTGTAGAGCGTCGGGTAGCCGTGCACGATTCCCAGCGACGAGCGCCATGCCTCCACGGCCCCGTCGGCCAGCCAGTGCTCTGGAGAACCCAGCCATGTGTCGATGCACAGGATTTCGCCATCCATGCCGAAGTCCTGCATCGCGCGGGCCATGTTGATCGCCGAGCGCCCCTTCCAGGAGCCCACCTCGATGATCAGCTTGGGCTGCAGCCGCTCGATGCAATAGGCGAAGATGCCATGGTCCGAGCCCCAACCCTGCATGTCGACTTTGGTCGGGTCGGGTGCCAGACCCGCGTAGATGTCCTGCCCGCGGAAGATCAGGTCCCGCAGCCTACCCGGCGTGGCGGGGCGTTCGCTGTTCGTCGGACTGTTCATTGGCCTCTCGCCCCGATGCCCTGCCGCGCCCCAGGGGGCGAAACCTATGCCCGCCGCCAGATTGTTCCCGCCGGCGAGTCCTCCAGGACGATGCCCGCCTTCGCGAGTTCGTCGCGGATGCGATCGGCTTCCTTGAAGTCCCGGCCCTTCTTGGCAGCGGCGCGCTGCGCGATCAGGGCCTGGATCGACTCCGGAGTGTACGCCTCGCCCGCACCCGCATCACCCCCCGCCTCCGTCGGCAAGGCCTGCAGGAAGGCCATGCTGTCGCGGCTGAGCAAGCCCAGCACGCCGGCCAGCGCGCGCAACTGCCGGCCGAGCGCCGCATCCTTCGAGCGGTTGAACTCGTTGGCAAGCTCGAAGAGGACGGCCACGGCTTCGGGCGTGTTGAAGTCGTCGTCCATCACCTCGCGGAAACGCTTGGCGTGTGCCTCGTTCCAGTCCGGCGCGCCGACGTCCAGCGGAACGCCCTTGAGCGCCGTGTACAGGCGCGCCAGCGACGACCGCGCATCGTCCAGGTGGTGGTCGGAATAGTTGAGCGGGCTGCGGTAGTGGGCGCGAATGACGAACAGGCGCACCACTTCAGGGTCGTAGCGCTTCAGGACGTCGCGGATGGTGAAGAAGTTGCCCAGCGACTTCGACATCTTCTCTTCGTCCACGCGCACGAAGCCGTTGTGCATCCAGTAGTTGACGAAGCGCCTCTCGCCGCCCTGCGCCGAATCCATGGCCCCTTCAGACTGGGCGATCTCGTTCTCATGGTGCGGGAACTGCAGGTCCATCCCGCCGCCATGGATGTCGAAGCGCTCACCAAGTAGCTTGGTGCCCATGGCAGAACATTCGATGTGCCAGCCCGGGCGCCCGTTGCCCCAGGGCGAGGGCCAGAAGGGCTCGCCATGCTTGGCGCACTTCCATAGCACGAAGTCGAGCGGATCCTGTTTGGCGCCATCCACCTCCACGCGCTCGCCCGCGCGCAGGTCGTCGAGCGACTTGCCAGAGAGCTTGCCGTAGCCCGGAAAGCGCCGCACAGAAAAGTTCACGTCACCGTCCCGGGCCCTGTAGGCAAGTCCATGCGCTTCGAGCTTGGCGATCATGGCGTGCATGTCGTCGATGTAGCCGGTCGCGCGCGGTTCGAAATCGGGCTTCTGCACGCCGAGGGCCGCGGCATCTTCATCCATGAAGCCGATGAAGCGCTCAGTCAGCGCCGACATCGACTCGCCGTTCTCCACCGCGCGCTTGATGATCTTGTCGTCGATATCGGTGATGTTGCGCACGTAGGTGAGCTTGAAGCCGCTGGCGCGCAACCAGCGCTGCACCACGTCGAACACCACCATCACCCGCGCATGACCGATGTGGCAGTAGTCGTACACCGTCATGCCGCACACGTACATGCGCACCCGGGGCGGGTCCATCGGCACGAACGCTTCCTTGGTCCGGGTCAGGGTGTTGTATAGGCGCAGCATGGCGGTTCAGCGGGGTTCCGGAGGCGGGGGGAGATGGGCCAGGGCAATCTGCGAAAAATTCTGGGAATCCCGCAGAAACTATTGATTCTTGTGGTTTTTGCAGGGTTCTTGGTACAATATATGAGCGCTTATTTTCCGCGAAAAATTATAACATAATGACCCGCAACCCCCGGCGCCCTGCAAGGGCATCGCAGCCGTCCAACGCACATGTAGAGTCACTTTCCATGCCGCGATTTTGCGCACCCGCATCCCCCCTTCTCCGCAGCCTGCTGTGCTCACTCTTCCTCGGGGCAGCCCTGGCCGCTCCATTGCACGCCGACGAGCTCTCCGATGCCACGGCCTTGCTGCGCCAGAAGCAGCACGCGCAGGCGCTCGACAAGGTCAACCAATTCCTCGCCGCCAAGCCGCGCGATGCACAGGGCCGCTTCCTCAAGGGCTTGATCCTCGCCGACCAGAACAAGACGGCGGAGGCGATCGACGTCTTCACCAAGCTCACCCAGGACTATCCCGAGCTGCCGGAACCGTACAACAACCTCGCGGTGCTGTATGCGACCCAAGGCCAGTACGAGAAGGCGCGCCAGGCGCTCGAGATGTCCATTCGCACGCACCCGAGCTACGCCACGGCCTACGAAAACCTGGGGGACGTGTATGCGAAGCTCGCCAGCCAGGCCTACGACAAGGCGCTGCAGCTCGACTCCTCCAACAGCGCAGCCAAATCCAAGCTGTCGATGGTGCGTGAAATGATTACCGCTGGAACGCGAACGCCAACGGCTGCTGCCGCACCGGCGGCAAGGCCGACCGTGGTTGCCGCAGCGCCCAAGGCGGAACCTGCACCGGCCCCAACGCCTGCACCCGCACCTGCGGCCAAGGCTGCAGAGCCTGCAGCGGCCAAGGCACCCGCAGCGCCCGCCACCGCGGTGGAACCGGCCCCCGCGGCAAAGAACAGTAATGACGAGGTACTCAAGGCAGTGCGTGGGTGGGCCCATGCCTGGCAGGAGAAAGACGTCAAGACCTACCTGGCGCACTATGCCAAGGATTTCAAGACACCCAAGGACGAATCGCGCGCCGATTGGGAACAAGGACGCAAGCAGCGCATCGCGGCTCCCAAGAAGATCGAAGTCTCCGTGGACTCGCTTCGCGTGAGCATCTCGGGCGACAACGCCACGGTGACTTTCCGCCAACACTACCGCTCGGATTCGCTCAAGGTGAGCAGTGTCAAGACGTTGGTTCTGGCGCAGTCCGGGGGCAAGTGGCTGATCAAACAGGAGCGGACCGGAAACTGATGGCACGCATGCTTGCCAGGCTTTTTCGATTCCCCTTTCGCCGCGCCGGCAGCGTACGCCCGACGCCGCTCTCTCACCTTCGCCCGCCCGAGCACTCGCTGGCCAAGCCGCTGAACCGACTGCTGGGACCGGGAACGACAGCGCGCCGGGCCTTGCCGCGCCTCGTGCTCACCCCAGCCGCCTTTCTCCTCGCCGCCTTCTTTTCCGGCCCGGCCTCCTTCGTCGTCGGCACCACGCCGCGTGGCGTTTCCGCCATGTCGCCTGACGCGCTGCTGGCCAACGCGCTGCAGGAAGTGGCGGGCGAGCGGTTTGACAAGGCGCTCGAGCACATCGATGCCCTGCTGAAACTGCGCCCAAACTTTCGCCTCGCGCACCTGATCAAGGGCGACATCCTCATCGCGCGCGCGCGCCCCTTGAGCAACATGGGCAGCGGTGTGAACGCCCCCGCCGAGCGCATCACCGACCTGCGCGAGGAAGCGGTGGCGCGCCTGCGCGCCTACCGCGAGCGTCCCACCGAGGGCAAGCTGCCGCGCTACCTCATGAAGCTGAAGCCCGAGCAGCAATACGCCATCGTCGTCGATACCAACCGCTCGCGCATGTACCTGTACCGCAACGAAGGCGAGCAACCCCGCTTCGTCGCCGATTACTACATCAGCTCCGGAAAACTGGGGGCGCAGAAGGTGCGTGAAGGTGACCTGAAGACGCCGGTTGGCGTGTACCACGTCACGGCTAGTCTTTCGCAGCAAAAGCTGCCCGACCTGTACGGCAGCGGCGCCTTTCCCCTCAATTACCCCAATGACTGGGACCGGCGCAAGGGACGCAGCGGGCACGGCATCTGGCTCCATGGCACGCCCTCCGATACCTTCAGCCGCCCGCCGCGCGCCAGCGACGGCTGCGTGGTACTGTCGAACAACGACCTCGACATCGTCGCCAAGTACGTGCAGGTCGGCCTCACGCCGGTGATCATCAGCGAAGGAATCGAGTGGGTCAGCACTGACGACTGGTCGAACGAGCGCGATGCCTTCCTCGGGCAGTTCGAGAAGTGGCGCAGCGACTGGGAAAGCCTGGACACCGAACGCTACCTGCAGAACTACTCACGCAATTTCGTCTCCGATCGCCTGGATTACGCGTCATACGTAAAGAGCAAGCGCGGCGTCAATGCCAACAAGGAATGGGTCAAGGTCCGCCTGTCCGACCTTTCGGTATTCCGCAATCCCGGCCGCGAAGACCTGGTCGTGGTGACCTTCAACCAGGACTATCGCTCCAATAACCTGAACAACACCATGAAAAAGCGCCAGTACTGGACGCGCGAAGGCAACCGCTGGCGCATCATCTACGAGGGCGCTGCCTGATCGCCTGGCCATCGGGGCCCGCCTGCCACAGCTTGTTCCGCATCAATCCCTATCCGGAGGTTACGTCATGATTACTGGCACCACCATTGCCCGCCTTGCGGGCGGCCTTGTTACCGCCTGCGCATTGGCGCTGGCTGTGAGTTCACAGGCGCTGGCGCAAAACCCCTTGGTTGAAATCAAGACCAGCATGGGCAGCATCACGGCCGAACTCAACCAGGACAAGGCGCCCAAGACTGTCGCCAACTTCCTGCAGTACGTGAAGGAAGGCCACTACAAAGGCACCATCTTCCATCGGGTCATCGACGGCTTCATGATCCAGGGCGGCGGCATGGACGCCAGCATGAATGAAAAGAAAGCGCGCGACCCGATCGACAATGAAGCGGGGAACGGCCTGAAGAACACCGTCGGAACGCTGGCCATGGCGCGCACCAACAGCGTCCATTCGGCCACGGCGCAGTTCTTCATCAACCTCAAGGACAACGACTTCCTGAACCATCGCGAACCCACCCCGGATGGGTACGGCTACGCGGTGTTCGGCAAGGTCGTCAAGGGCATGGACGTGGTCGAGCGGATTGGCAGGGCTTCCACCGGAAAATCCGGCCAGTACCAGGACGTTCCCCGCATTGCCATCACCATCGAGTCGGTCACACTGCTGTCGGCCTCGGCAGTCAAGGCGCTGACCTCGCCGGCACCATCTTCTGCACCCTCCACCACACCCGCCGCCAAAGCGGCACCTGACAAAAAGTAAAGGAACCAGCATGATCAAGCTCACCACCAACCACGGCGCCATCACGCTCGACCTGGACGCTGCCAAGGCCCCGGTCACGGTAGCGAATTTCCTCTCCTACGTCGAGGATGGCCACTATGCCAACACGGTGTTCCACCGCGTCATCGACGGCTTCATGATCCAGGGCGGCGGCTTCGACCCCGAGATGAAGCAGAAAGCCACTAAAGGCGAGATCAAGAACGAAGCCAACAACGGACTGAAGAACGACAAGTACACCGTTGCCATGGCGCGCACTTCGGACCCGCATTCGGCCTCCAGCCAGTTCTTCATCAACGTCGGCGACAACGACTTCCTGAACCATACTGCCCAGACGCCGCAGGGCTGGGGTTATTGCGTGTTCGGCCGCGTGGTTGAAGGGATGGACGTCGTCGACAAGATCAGGGGCGTTGCCACCGGGCGCAAGGGCTTTCATGACGACGTGCCCACGCAAGACGTGATCATAGAAAAAGCCGAAGTGGTGTAAGCAGGGTCAACGCGGTCCCGCGGAATCGCCTAGCGGCGTTACGTGACAACGTGACAACGGCCCCATCGAAGGCTTTCGGCATCTCCGGCATGGCAACGCTGTTTCTCTCTGACCTGCATCTGAGCGCATCGCGACCGTTCACGGTTGCGCAGTTCGAGGGCTTCCTCGCCGGTCCCGCGCTCGACGCCCGGGAGATCTACATCCTGGGCGACCTGTTCGAATACTGGCCGGGGGACGACGACCTTGCCGACCCCTTCAATGCACGCATCGTTGCAGCCCTGGCAGGCGCGAGCGCGCGCGTGCCCATCGGCTTCATGCGTGGCAATCGCGACTTCCTCATCGCCGATGGATTCGCCCGTGCAAGCGGCGTCAGCCTGATCGATGACCCGCTCACGATCAGGCTAGCCGGCCGCAAAGCCGTGCTGCTTCACGGCGACACGCTGTGCACCGACGATACTGACTACCAGCGCTTTCGCTCCGAGAGCCGCTCCCCTGCCTGGATCAAGACCATGCTGGGCACTCCGCTTGCCGTCCGAAAGCGCCACATCCAGACGCTGCGCGACCAAAGCGAAGCGCAAAAGCGCGCCAAGTCCGCCGGCATCATGGATGTGAATGCCGAGGCCGTTGCGACCTGCCTGCGCGCCGCAGCCTGTGACCTGATGATTCACGGCCACACCCACCGGCCGGCGGTGCACCGGCTGCTTGTGGACGGCAGGCCATGTGAGCGCTGGGTGCTGGATGCGTGGTACGAGCACGGCAGTTACCTCGCCCATGACGGAGAGACGCTCCAGGCGCACGCACTGCCCTGAGTACCGGCAGTACGGCACGGAGGAATCCCGTCAGTATTATTATCAATTCTGTAATATAGATACCGCCTATATGACATTAGTACAATAATTATTGTCAGACCATCGTCTGAAAATTCGTCCGGGGGCGGCCCGCCGGGCACAGTACAATATCCGCACGCGGCAGCATGGAATAAGCCGGCGCGCCGCAGTGTTAACGAACATATGCAGTCGAGGAGCGTCAACATGAACCACACGCTTGCAACACGCTTGTTTCGCATCCGGGCCAGGCTGTCGGCGATCGCTGTGGCAGCACTGCTCGCCGGCTGTGCAAGCTACAGCGGCAGCACGCTGGTCGCCGGGAAATCCACGGCAGCAGAAGTGGAGTCCACCATGGGCACGCCAGCGGAAAGGCTCGCCGGAGATGGCGGCGAGTCTGTCTGGTTCTACACGCGGGGTCCCGCAGGGCGCCAAACCTTTGCCGTACGCATCGGCCAGGACGGGATCGTCCGCGCAGTCGAGCAGCGCCTCACAACGAGTAACGTCGCGCGATTGACCGTGGACAAGACCACCGCGCAGGAAACTCGCGCGCTATTGGGACCGCCCAATCTCAATCGCTACACACCGCGTACCAAGCGCTACAACTGGGAGTATCGGATGACGGAGGGAGAAAATGGCGCTCAGACCTCCAGGGAAAGCTACAAACTGCTGACGCTGGAATTCAGCGAAGACAGCATCTTGCGCAAGATCAACCTCATGGACGACTTCGTCGACCTGTCCCCCGGTTGCAGCCGCTGCTGAGACAGCACCTATTGAGGTGCTTTGATCAACAGGGTACCAAGCAGCACCAAATCCCTCGCGCCCTCCGTCAGATGGCCTTGGCGCTCCGCAGTGCGGCTCGATCCGACGCCGAAAAACCATGCGCCTCCAGCACCGCATCAGTGTGCTCACCGAGATCCGGCCCGCGTGCCGGCTCTTCACCGGGGGTCGCGGACAACTTCGGCACCACGCCCGGCACCTTCAGCGGCGTGCCATCGCGCAGAACGATATCGCGCACCATCTTTCGGGCCAGGTACTGAGGATCGCGCACCACGTCGGCCATGGTGTAGATCTTGCCGTTGGGTACTTGCGCACCGTTGAGCGCCTTGACGATATCGTCCACGTCGTGGCGCGCAGTCCAGCCTCCGATCGCATCGTCCAGCTCACCGGCGCGCTTCACGCGCCCGGCATTGTCCGCCACCGTCGGATCGTTGGCGAGGTCATCGCGACCGATGAGCGTCATCAGGCGTTTGAAGATGCTGTCACCGTTGCCGCCGATGACGATGTACTGGCCGTCTTTCGTCGGATAGGTGTTGGAAGGCACGATACCGGTCAGGGTCGTACCTTCGCGCTCGCGGATGGCGCCGTACATGTCGAACTCCGGCAGGGCGCCCTCCATCATGTTGAACACCGCTTCGTACAGGGCCACGTCGACCACCTGCCCCTTGCCCCCCTGCTTGCCGCCGTTGGCATTGCGATGATGCAGCGCCATCATCGCGCCGATCACCCCGTGCATGGACGCCAGCGCATCGCCAAGCGACAGGTTAGGACGCACCGGCGGGCGGTCCGGAAAACCCGTCACATAACGCATGCCCCCCATGGACTCGCCCACCGACCCGAACCCGGTCTGGTCGCGCGATGGGCCATCCTGACCGAAACCCGACAGGCGCAGCATGACCAGCCCAGGGTTGTCGGCGGACAGGACGTCGTAGCCCAGGCCCCACTTCTCGAGGGCCCCGGCACGAAAGTTCTCTATCAACACATCGGCATCACGCAGCAGCCGCCGCACCACCGCCCGGCCTTCCTCGGTGCGCAAGTTCACGACGACCGATTTCTTGCGCCGGTTCTGCACATGCCACCACAGCGACGTCCCCTGGTGGAGCTTGCGCCAACTGCGCAACGGGTCACCCTCCGGCGGCTCGATCTTGATGACCTCGGCCCCGAAATCGGAAAAGAACTTCCCTGCGAAAGGGCCCGCGATCAGCTGCCCCATCTCCACCACTTTTACGCCTGCCAGCGGACCTGCCATGAATTCCTCATTCGTTAGTACAACATTAGTGACGCGTGGACTGTTTAAGGTCAGCGACATCGAACACATCGGTTGTCGCCGGCGCATGACGGGAACGCCGGCTTGAGCTTCGCGCCTGGACGGACATCCGGCAACCAGCACGGCAAAGCGAATTTAGTTTCACGGTGGAACGATGTCAACGAGGGAAGATGCCTTGCCGCAACATCAGGGCAGTCCGGCACCGGCTACCACGTCAACGCTGTCGTCCATGGCAGGGCGACGGAAAAACTGATAGAAGACCTTGCAGACGTCCCATCCGCATCCTCATTTCACGGACACCTTTCGACATGACACTCCCACTCGACAGCAAGCTTCGCATCGGCGTGCAGGGCATCCACCGCCGCATTGAATCCGCCCTCGGCCCCTGGATGCCCTCGCAGGCAGAATTGCGTGCCGTGGTGGAGCGTGTCGACCGCGCCGGCTACGACTCGCTGTGGGTCGGCGATCACATTTCCTTCCCGCTGGCCATCCTCGACCCCTTTCTGCAGATCGCACAGGCAGCCATGGTCAGCTCGCGCCTGACCTTTGGCTCGGGCGTCTATCTCCTGCCCCTGCGCAACCCCGCCGCAGTAGCCAAGCAGGCATCGACGCTCGACCACCTGACCGAGGGACGCCTGATCCTGGGCGTCGGCGTCGGCGGCGAGTTCCCCAAGGAGTACGAGGCCTGCGGCGTGCCGCGCGAAGAACGCGGCGCGCGCCTGGGCGAAGGCATCGAAGCCATGCGCCAGCTGTGGAGCGGCAAGCCCGCCACCTACCAGGGAAAACACTATCGCTTTACAGACGTCACCATGCAGCCGCCACCACGCACGCCAGGCGGGCCGCCGATCTGGTGCGGCGGTCGGTCCGACGCGGCCCTGGCGCGCACCGGGCGCCTGGCCGACGGCTGGCTGTCCTATGTCGTGACGCCGGAGATGTACCGTGCAGCGTTGGACAAGATCGCCCAGTCCGCGAAAGACAGCGGTCGCAAGTTGTCTTCATTCGGCACCAGCCACCTGCTGTTCGCACGCGTGGACAAGACCTACGATGCCGCGCTGGATGCCGCCAGCGCCATGCTCAGCCAGCGCTACGCCATGGATTTCCGCAAGGCGACGCAGCGTTATGCCGCGCTCGGCGAGCCCGCGCAAGTCGCCGAGAAAATCCAGGCGTTCTACGACGCGGGCGTTCGCCACCTGGTGCTGGATTTCGTCGGTCCGCCAGAAGATCGTGACGCGCAGATCGACTGGTTCGCCGCCGAGGTTTTTCCCCGATTGCGTTCCCTGACAGGCAAATAACGTGGCGGCCAGGCGCACATGATCGAATCCGTCGAGGTACTGTCCGAGGCCCCGCTGCAGGGTGGCCAGGCATTCGGCGAAACAGGTCCCTATCGCATGATCACCGCGCACGCGCGCGGCACGCTCGACCCTGACGCGGAGGCACTTAGGGCCATCGTCAATCTCGACAAGGCGCCAAGGAACGCGCGTGGACTGATCGAATACGACACCACGCTCTGCATCCTGCGCCCGGAGGACCCGGCGCGGGGCAACGGGAGGATGCTCTACGAGGCGAACAACCGTGGCCGCAAACAGCTGTTCCGCTTCTTTTGCGATGCCCCCACAGCGGGCGGCCGACTGTCGCAGCCCACCGACATCGGCAACGCATTCGTACTTCGGCGTGGCTACACCGTCGCCTGGTCGGGCTGGGATCCGACAGCGCCCGCCGCAGACGCGGGCCTTAACATGAACGCGCCCATCGCCGTGGAAAACGGTCAGCCCATGGTGCGGACGATCCGGGACGAATTCGCCGTCGGCACCACGCATGGTGCACCCGACGCGAATCCGCTTCCGCCCGAGTGCCTGCGACTCTCCTACCCGGTTGCGGATCCCGACCCGGCGCTCGCCCAGCTGTCCACCCGGCGCTGGCCGGGCGACGCGATCACCGTGCTGCCGACCACGGCATGGGAGTACGCGGGCGATCGCATCATCCGCCTTACAGCTGGCGCACCTACTCCCGGCCTGTTGTACGACTTTCGCTACCCTGCAACCGACACACCCATCATCGGCATGGGATTCGCCGCTACGCGAGACGTGGTGAGCCACTTGCGGCAGGCCGACTCCGCAACGTCGCTGCTGGGCCGTCGCATGACCCACGTCATCGCGGTGGGCGTCTCCCAGGCCGGCCGCTACCTGCGTGACCATCTGGCGCTGGACTTCAACCGCGACGAGGCCGGTCGCCGCGTGTTCGATGGTGTCCTGATCCATGTGGCAGGCGGGGGACGCGTATTTGCGAACCACGCCTTTGCGACGCCCTTTCGCACGCGCTACACGCATCAGGACCACGACTTCCCGGAGGAGATGTTCCCCTTCTCGGCGGCACGCATGACGGACCCCGTCACAGGTACGACAGCAGGCATCCTGCACGACGACGATTGCGACCCCAAGCTCATGGACAGCAACACCTCGAGCGAATACTGGAAGAAGGGCGCTTCGCTGCTGCATACCGACCCGCTCGGAACCCGCGACGTGGCGCTGCCCGCAGATGCACGCGCCTACCTGATCGCAGGCACCTCGCACGATGGGCGTCCGTTCATGGACGGCAAGCCCGGCCCGTGCCTCCACCCGACCAACCCGCATGACCCCTCCCCTGTGCTTCGGGCGCTGCTGGTTGCACTCGATGACTGGGTGGTCAACGGAACCGCGCCACCGATGAGCCGCACACCAACGATAGAAGATGGGACGCTGCACGAGGCGGCCGCAATCGACTTTCCCGCAATGCCGGGAATCACTCTGCCGCGCGCAGCCAACGACGCCGATCCCCCCGCTCATTGGGTGGATCCGCAACCACCGACTCGTCACTATCGACCGCTGGTGTGCGGTGTCGATAGGGATGGCAATGAAGTGGCGGGCATTCGCACGCCGGATATCGCTGTTCCGCTGGGCACGCACACCGGATGGAATTATTTCGGTACGCCGGTGAACCAGGCCATCGGGAACGACGTCATCGCCGACAAGCACGGGACTTTCATCGGCTTCGCACCGTCAAAAGCCGAGCGCGAAGCCAGGCAGGACCCGCGACCATCGCTTGCCGAGCGCTATGGCGACCAGCCATCGTATGTGGAGCGCGTAGCCGAAGCCGCACAAGCGCTGCAAGCCGAGCGGCTGCTATTGCCGGAAGATGCCATCCGCTACGTCTACCGTGCCAGTAATTATCGTAATTTTCTAGAATAGACAAGGAGTCAATATGAAAAATGTCAGGATTATTGCCTGCGCGTTGCTGTCCGGCTCGCTGGCGGTTTCGGGCGTATTCGCGCAAGGCGCACCGAGGATGACGCCCGAGGCCTGGAAAACCACCGTAGAGGCTGCGCGCAAGGAATCCCGCGTGGTGGTGTATTCGGCCGTAATGCCGCAGATTCAGGAGCGGCTGAAGGCCGACTTCGAGAAAGCCTTTCCCGGCATTACTGTCGAAGCGACGCGCTACCCCAGCGGCCTGATGCTCACCAAACTCGAGCAGGAACGCGGCGCGAACCTGGACGGTGCCGACGTGCACATCTTCTCCGAGACCGGCTGGACCGAGGCACGCGCGTTGGACGGTTCGATGAAGGTGCCGGCAGGCCCCGCTGCGGCCGGATGGCCGGCCACACACCTACTGCGCGGCGGCATGCCCATCCTCGGCATCGAGCCGGCGGTGATCGCATGGAATACCAACCTGGTGAAAACACCCATCACCGGATACAAGGACCTGCTCGCGCCAGAACTCAGGGGCAAGGTTGGCATGCTGGACATGACGGCCACGGCGATGGTCGCCATCTACGATTGGGTGGAGAAGAACCAGGGCGCCAACTACTTCCCCCAATTGGCCTCGCAACAGACCAAGCTGTACGGCACCGTCACCGCGGGGGCGCAGTCGGTGGCATCCGGGGAACTGGGCGTCGCCGGGCACCTCAACATCGGCATCGTGGTGCCGCTGATCAAGCAAGGCGCGCCCATCGGCGTGGTGGTTCCCAATCCCAGCATCGGCGTCCGCTTCACCGGGGGAACCCTGGGCTG
>CANJRC010000048.1 GCA_947476535.1 Betaproteobacteria bacterium | reverse complement strand
GCAGTTCGCGATCAATCCCGTCGATGGTCGCATGATCGTCATCGAAATGAACCCGCGCGTCAGCCGTTCCTCGGCGCTGGCCTCCAAGGCGACGGGTTTCCCCATTGCCAAGATCGCGGCCAAGCTCGCCATCGGATACACGCTGGATGAACTGCGCAATGAAATAACCGGCGGCGCGACGCCGGCTTCGTTCGAACCGACCATCGATTACGTGGTCACCAAGGTGCCGCGCTTCGCCTTCGAAAAGTTCCCCCAGGCCAACGATCGCCTGACCACGCAAATGAAATCGGTGGGCGAGGTGATGGCCATCGGGCGCACCTTCCAGGAGTCGTTCCAGAAGGCCTTGCGTGGACTTGAAGTCGGTGTCGACGGGCTCAACCAGAAGACCACCGATCGCGAAACCATCGAAAAGGAACTGGGAGAGCCGGGTCCCGATCGCATCTGGTTTGTCGGGGATGCATTCGAGAACGGGTTTTCCATCGAGGAGGTCCACGCGCTGACGCACATCGATCCGTGGTTCCTCGCGCAGATCAAGGACATCGTCGACACGGAAATGGTCCTTGACGACATGTCGCTCGAGGACATCGATGCTTCGCGCCTGCGTGGACTCAAGCGAAAGGGTTTTTCGGACCGGCGCCTGGCCAAATTGCTCAAGTCCACGGAGCTGGCGGTTCGCGAGCGGCGCCATTCGCTGGGCGTCCGACCTGTCTACAAGCGCGTGGATACCTGTGCGGCGGAGTTCTCGACGACCACGGCTTACCTGTATTCGACCTACGAGGAAGAATGCGAGGCCGAGCCGACCAACAAGAAGAAGATCATGGTGCTGGGTGGCGGCCCCAACCGTATCGGCCAGGGCATCGAATTCGACTACTGCTGCGTGCATGCAGCACTGGCGTTGCGCGAGGATGGCTATGAGACCATCATGGTCAACTGCAATCCGGAAACCGTATCGACCGATTACGACACCTCGGACCGGCTGTATTTCGAGCCGCTGACGCTGGAGGACGTGCTTGAGATCGTCGACAAGGAAAAGCCGCTGGGGGTGATCGTGCAGTACGGCGGGCAGACGCCGCTGAAGCTCGCGCGCGACCTGGAAAAGGCCGGGGTGCCCATCATCGGCACATCGCCCGACATGATCGACGCCGCCGAGGATCGCGAGCGTTTCCAGAAGCTGCTCCACAAGCTGAAGCTCAAGCAGCCGCCCAATCGCACCGCGCGCACCGAAGCCGATGCGCTGAGGCTGGCGCTGGAGATTGGTTATCCGTTGGTGGTTCGGCCCAGTTACGTGCTGGGCGGGCGTGCGATGGAAATCGTGCACGAGCAGCGCGACCTGGAGCGCTACATGCGGGAGGCGGTGAAGGTCTCCAATGATTCGCCGGTGCTGCTCGATCGCTTCCTGAATGACGCCGTTGAAGTCGACGTCGATGCGGTGTCGGACGGCAAGAAAGTGATCATCGCGGGGATCATGGAGCACATTGAGCAGGCGGGCGTGCATTCTGGCGACTCGGCATGCTCGCTGCCGGCATTTTCCCTGAGCGCGCACCTGGAACGGGAACTGAAGCGGCAGACAGTCGCGTTGGCCAGAGGGTTGAATGTGGTCGGGCTGATGAACATACAGTTTGCGATCCAGCGCGATGTCGTGTACGTGCTGGAGGTCAACCCGCGCGCCTCGCGAACCGTGCCTTTCGTCTCCAAGGCCACCGGCCTGCAGTGGGCGAAGATCGCCGCGCGATGCATGGTCGGGCAAAGCCTCGCGGAGCAGAGCCGGGGCGGGCAGGAGGTGCGGGAAGTCATCCCGCCGTACTTCTCGGTCAAGGAAGCGGTGTTTCCATTCATCAAATTCCCGGGCGTCGACACCATCCTCGGCCCCGAGATGAAATCGACGGGCGAAGTCATGGGCGTTGGTTATTCGTTCGGGGAGGCCTTCGTAAAGTCACAACTGGCCGCGGGCGTTCGCCTGCCCTTGACGGGCCGGGCGTTCATCAGCGTGCGCGATGGCGACAAGCTTGCTGCGACGGAGATTGCCAAGGAATTGCTGGAACTGGGATTCACGCTGGTTGCGACGCGCGGGACAGCCGCGGTCTTGTCCGCGCATGGATTGCCGGTGGCGACCGTGCACAAGGTTGCCGAAGGTCGGCCGCACGTCGTGGACATGATGAAGAACGGCGAGATCAACCTGATCGTCAATACCGTGGAGGAAACCCGGACCGCCGTTTCAGATTCCCGTTCGATTCGCACCTCTGCATTGGCAAACCGCATCACCTATTACACGACCATTGCGGGTGCACGGGCGGCCTGCGCGGGGCTGAGGCACATGGAGGCGGCAGTCCCCTATGATCTGCAGTCGTTGCATGCTGCCCTGCGTCCCGGGGATGAGGATCGCGTCTCTAGGCGCGGCGGTTCTGTGGTAACTTAAAAGAAGCAAGAGCCTCTGGCAGAATCACCGTCTGGGGCATCTGATGTAGGCGAGCGTGAGGGGAATATTCCCTCGCATTGTTAGACAAGCTCAACTCTTTCCCGTCAGGGCTGTCATACGCGCAGCCGGGCACCTTCGCAGACCTGCCCGATCCTGACGATTCCGGCAAGAACGCGGATATTTTTTGTGGAATTTCACCATGGCCAAGACACCATTGACTGTAGCCGGTGCCGAGATGCTTCGTGCGGAGCTGCATCGACTGAAGACCATTGAGCGACCCAGCATCATCGCCTCGATTGCCGAGGCGCGCTCTCACGGGGACCTGTCTGAAAACGCCGAATACGATGCGGCCAAGGAGCGGCAGAGCTTTGTCGAGGGACGTATCGCCGAAGTCGAGTCCAAGCTGGGCAACGCGCAGATCATCGATCCAGCATTGCTGGAGACGGATGGGCGTTGCGTGTTCGGCGCCTTCGTTGAACTACAGGAGACCTCGGGGACTTCGAATCAAACTGTTACGTACCAGATCGTCGGTGACGATGAGGCGGACATCAAGAAAGCCAAAATCTCGATTTCGTCGCCCATTGCAAGGGCGCTGATCGGGAAATATGCGGGCGATGTCGTGCAGGTCCAGACGCCAGGCGGAGTCAGGGAATATGAGGTGATCGACGTACGCTACCAGTAGCAGCGACGATCGGTGTTTTAGCCGGGGCGCCGCCGGGTGGGTCTTGCGGCCGAGCGCGGGGCGGCAGATTCGGAAAAACCCTTTCGCGTCGTGGGGCGCGTCGTGGGGCGCGACGTGCGACGTGCGCCAGAAGTCTTCGGCCCGGGCGACCATGCCGATGACCTTGGCGGGGCCCCTCGTGTCGATGCAACGCCGCGCCAAGCTTTGCTCGGCTGGACGCGCGCCGTCGTTTTCGGGCGCGACGGGCTGCGCGGTTTTCGTTCCGTAACCGGCGGGGGTTCAGGATTTTGCCGATGAATGACAAGAATCTTGCCGATGTGTTGAACCGGAGCAGCGCCCGTGTGCTCGCACATTTCTTTCAGCCATCGGGTACGCGCTTCACGGTCGTCCCCCAGAATGCGGATCTTGATCAACTCGTGGGACTTCAACGCCCGTTCCACTTCCGCGAGGACCGCCGGCGTCAGGCCGTCGTTGCCGATCATGATCACGGGTTTGAGGGGGTGGGCCTGTGCCTTGAGGGCGCGTCGTGCTGCCGGTGTGAGTTCTTGCATAGACTGGATTCTAACAGCGGGCGTACGGGGAAACCGGAATGGCGATGAAACCCTCGAGCAAGGCGTGGATGCGCCGACACGTATCGGATAGTTTCGTCAAACAGGCGCAGGCGCAGGGTTACCGGTCGCGCGCTGCATACAAGTTGTTGGAGATCGCAAAGCGTGATCGCCTGATTTTTCCCGGGGCGTGCGTTGTCGATCTGGGGTCGGCACCGGGAAGCTGGGCTCAAGTGATTGTGCAACTCGCTGGGGCCAATGTAAAAATCGTTGCGCTGGATTTGCTGGAGATGGCCCCGCTTGCCGGGGTGACCTTCATACAAGGAGATTTCCGGGAAGATTCGGTGCTTGCGCAAGTCGAGGCGGCGCTTGGCGGTCGCGCTGTCGATCTTGTAGTTTCCGATATGGCCCCCAATATCACCGGTATCGCGGCAGCAGATCAGGCCAGAAGCCTCCACTTGTGCGAGTTGGCGCTGGACTTTTCTCGCAAGCATCTGAAATTAGGAGGGAATTTCCTCGTCAAGACGTTCCAGGGCAGTGGTTTTGCAGAATTTCAGTTTGCGATGCGTGAAAGCTTCAAGGCAGTGGCGTCGCGCAAACCGGATGCTTCTAGAGGTCGTTCGACGGAAATGTATCTTCTGGGAAAGGGTTTTGCCGATCGTTGAATGAATGGGATTGCGTGTTGTTAAAGTGCTAATAGAACAGGTTATTTCCCCGAGATCGAGTCTGGACGTGTTTGGTTGTCCCGATACTATGGGGCTAGAATGGCGTCACCTTCGGAAAGCGGGGAAAAGTCCCCCATGCTTCCCCAACTCTCACCTTTGCAGCACACCATGTTTGGGATGGTGTCTGAGGAATACTTGCCAGTGACGGCGCAGGAGGAATTTTGAACAATCTTTTGAAGAATCTGGTGATCTGGCTCGTGATCGGCCTAGTGCTGATGACGGTCTTCAACCAGTTCAATGCACGCCAGCCCGCCCAGGCGCCCATGGAGTATTCACAGTTCATCGAAGAGGTGAAGGCCGGTCGCATTGCGAAGGTCCTCATCGAGGGCCGGGTGCTCAAGGCCACCACCAACGAAGGCAAGCGCGTCACCAGCTACTCGCCGGGTGACATCTGGCTGGTGTCCGACCTGCTCAAGTACGGCGTGAAGATCGAGGCCAAGCCGGAAGAAGAGCCGTCGTTGTTGATGAACATCTTCGTGTCCTGGTTCCCGATGCTGCTGTTGATCGGTGTCTGGGTGTTTTTCATGCGGCAGATGCAGGGGGGCGGCCGGGGCGGTGCTTTTTCGTTCGGAAAGTCGCGCGCGCGCATGATGGACGAGGCCACCAATAACGTGACCTTCGCCGATGTTGCAGGATGCGAAGAGGCAAAGGAGGACGTTGCCGAACTGGTCGATTTCCTCAAGGACCCGACCAAGTTTCAGAAGTTGGGCGGGCATATCCCTAAGGGCGTGCTGATGGTGGGCTCGCCCGGAACAGGCAAGACTTTGCTGGCGCGCGCGATTGCGGGTGAGGCGAAGGTGCCGTTCTTCTCCATTTCCGGATCGGATTTCGTTGAGATGTTCGTCGGTGTGGGCGCGGCCCGTGTTCGCGACATGTTCGAGCAGGCGAAGAAGCAGGCGCCGTGCATCGTTTTCATCGACGAAATCGACGCAGTGGGGCGCCAGCGCGGCGCGGGGCTCGGCGGCGGCAATGACGAGCGCGAACAGACCTTGAACCAGTTGCTGGTTGAGATGGATGGGTTCGAAGGGACAACGGGTGTGATCGTGATCGCTGCAACGAACCGTCCCGATGTGCTCGACCCCGCGCTGCTGCGCCCGGGCCGTTTCGACCGCCAAGTGGTAGTGCCGCTGCCGGATATCCGTGGTCGTGAGCAGATTCTCCTGGTGCACATGCGCAAGGTACCGATGGCGCCGGACGTCAAGGCCGACATCATCGCGCGGGGCACGCCGGGAATGTCAGGTGCGGATCTCGCGAACCTGGTGAATGAAGCGGCGCTGTTTGCTGCGCGCAAGAACAAGCGCCTGGTGGACATGGAAGATTTCGAGCGCGCCAAGGACAAGATCATCATGGGGGCGGAGCGCCGCTCGATGGTCATGCCGGAAGAGGAGCGGCGCAATACCGCGTATCACGAGTCCGGGCATGCGGTGGTTGCCAAGCTCCAGCCCAAGACCGATCCCGTGCACAAGGTGACCATCATTCCGCGGGGGCGCGCTCTCGGCGTGACCATGCAGTTGCCGGTCGAGGACCGTTACAGCATGGACAAGGAAAGATTGCTCTCGACGATCGCGGTTCTCTTTGGTGGACGGATCGCCGAAGAGATCTTCATGAACCAGATGACAACCGGTGCATCGAACGACTTCGAGCGCGCCACTGATCTGGCGCGCCGGATGGTGACCCAGTGGGGCATGTCAGATGAGCTTGGGCCCATGGTGTATGGCGAGAACGAGGGGGAAATATTCCTCGGCCGTTCCGTCACTACCCACAAGAATGTGTCCGAGACGACGATGCAGAAGGTCGACCAGGAAATCCGTCGCATCATCGACCAGCAATATGGGCTTGCGCGCAAGCTGATCGAAGACAATCGTGACAAGGTTGAGGTGATGACGAAGGCCTTGCTGGAGTGGGAAACGCTGGACGCGGAGCAGCTCGACGACATCATGGCGGGTGTGCCGCCGCGTCCGCCCAAGCCGCCGCAGTCACCCTCGCAACAGCCTCCCCAGGCAGGCGCGACGACGACGGAACCCGCAACGGCCTGAAGTCTGCGCTAGTTTGCGAAGGCCCGAAGTGTGCTTCGGGCCTTTTCGTTTCTGGTCCCGGATGGGTGAATTCATCGCATGGCAACCAAACTGATCGCCGGAAGATTCCAGCTGGCGCTGGACCGGCCCTTGCTCATGGGAATCGTCAATGTCACCCCGGATTCATTTTCGGATGGCGGAGAGCATGCGACCGCTCAGCAAGCCATTGCCCATGCTCGCCGCCTGATCGACGAGGGCGCGGATATCCTGGACATCGGTGGGGAGTCAAGCCGACCGGGGGCGCAGCCCGTCAGCCTGGAGGATGAACTGGCTCGCGTGATACCTGTCATCGAGGCGCTTGTCGGTTCGAATGTTCCGCTCTCAATCGATACGGCAAAGCCGGATGTGATGCGTTTGGCCATCGCGGCTGGCGCATCCATGGTCAACGATATCGAGGCATTGCAACGACCTGGCGCAATGGACGCGGCTGCTGCAAGCAATGCTGCCGTCTGCCTGATGCACATGCAGGGTGGACCTCGCAACATGCAGGCCGCGCCCAGCTATGGCGATGTTGTGTCTGAGGTCGGTGCGTTCCTGGTTTCGAGGGCCGAGGCGACCCTGTGGGCGGGAATTGCTCGAGAGCGCATCGTGCTCGACCCGGGGTTCGGGTTCGGCAAGACGGCCGAACATAATCTGACCCTGCTGCGGGAGTTCGATGCGTTGGTGAGCCTGGGCTTTCCGCTCCTGGTCGGCCTTTCGCGAAAGGCCACTCTTGGTGCGATCACCCGTCGGCCGCCGGGTGAGCGTGTGCACGTGAGCGTGGCTGCGGCGCTGATCGCGGCGCAGCGCGGTGCGTCGATTTTACGCGTGCACGACGTGGCGGCGACGCGCGATGCCCTCGTGCTGTGGTCGCAGGTGTGCTGAGTATTTTTAGCTGTGCGCCAGGCGGGGTCGCTGCACTTCAATCACGTTGCCAATTGAACCCGGGCGCCTGCCGGGTTGGCACGCAAAGCGAAGCCGTAGCTCACAATGGCCACGACGATGCAAACGATGAGCGTCGCCTCAATGCCCGCATAGGTGATATCGGCAGCCAACATGAGGGCGATGACGATGGGTGCGGCAGCCGTTGCGGATGACACGACTCTCGCGAACCGGCCCAGCAATTCTCCGTAGCCCTCGCGGCCGAACAGTTGTGCCGGGACAGTTCCTCTGGCGATGGTCATGATGCCATTGCTGCACCCATAGGCAATGGCAAATGCGAGGGCAATGATGCCCGGACCCGGAACAAGCATGAGCAAGACGATGGCGACGAGCAGCAATCCAAGCGCAAAGGCGCCTACGGTGGTCGAACGGAGATTGCGCCCGAATGCCAATTCCCCGATCCGCCCCAACACCTGCATTGGACCGATCAGGGCGGCGAGCCAGACCGCACTGCCGGCATCGAATCCAGACGTCTTCAGGATGGCAATGAGGTGAATAGACATGGCTGAGAATATGAAGCTGGACATCGCGAATGCGAGCGCCAGTAAGTAAAAGCCGTCGCGTTTGAGCGGCAATGTTTCCGGCGTGGCGGTTGTCCTGGCGGTGACTGGCCGTGGCACGGTGCGCGGTATGAGGAGCGTGTGAATCGGCAGGCAGATGAGTGCATGAGCTGCGGCATAGAGCAGCAATGTCTGTCGCCACCCGACGGCATCCATGAGGTATTGCGAGGCGGGCCAGAAGACCGTGCTTGCCAGGCCGCCAAACAGCGTGAGCGCGGTAATTGCGGTGCGATAGGAAGTGCCCGCAATGCGTGTCAGCGTCGCGAAGGCGGGATCGTAAAGCACTGCGGACATTGCGATTCCCGCGATCAGCCACCCTGCGATGAGCGCTACCGGCCCTTCGGCGCTGGCGATGATGAGCAGCGCCATGCATGCAATCGCGGATCCGGCTGGCATGACCGTTCCCCCGCCGCGAGCGTCCACGACCCTGCCTACGAAGGGTGCCACCATGCCGGAGAGGATCAGGCTCGCGGTGAATGCCCCATACAACAGCACCGGACCGATTTGCAGATCCAGCTGGATGCTTTCGCCAAGTACTGCGATAGCGTAGTAAAGACTGCCCCAGGAAATGATCTGTGCGATGCCTAGCGCAGGGACCAAACGCCAAAGCATTGCCCGCGTTGCTTGAGCGCCCATGCGCTAATCGCTCGGCGTTGTCATTTCCCCGGGACCATCCATCGCACCACCGCCAGGCCGGCGAGTGCGCCGACCAACTGCGCGACAACAAATCCGGCCACGTCATCGGGACGGATGCCCGCAAACGTGTCGGTCAGGCTGCGTGCAAGCGTGACGGCGGGATTGGCAAAGGATGTCGAGGCCGTGAACCAGTACGCAGCGGTGATGTAGAGACCCACGGCGAACGGCGTGAATGTCGTCTTGCTTCGGACGCAGGCGAAAACGACCAGTACCAGGCCGAATGTTGCAACGATTTCACTCCACCATTGCGCGCCCCCCGTTCGCGCATGCGCGGAGGCGACGAAAAGCGGCAGATCGAACATGGCGTGCGCCATGGCGACGCCGATAATCGCTCCCGTGAACTGGGCCGCAACGTAGGCCGGGACATCCCTCCACGATCGGTTGCCGAGTGCTGCGTCACACAGTGTCACCACGGGGTTGAAATGCGCCCCGGAGACGGGGCCAAACACCAGGATGAGCGCGACCAGTCCTGCGCCAGTCGCGATGCTGTTGGCAAGCAAGGCGATTGCGTCATTCCCGCCTGACAGGCGCTGGCCCATGATGCCCGAGCCGACAACGATAGCGAGGAGAAGTGCCGTTCCCATGGCTTCGCCTGCCAAGCGCTTGCCGGTGGTCATGAGCGACCGATGTCGTCGAGTTGCGTCTTCAATCCCATGCGATCGAGGGTCGCCATCGGCAGGTTGGTGAAGAGTTCGATGCGACGGCGCAGTTGGGTGTAGGCCGCGAGAAACGCGCGTCGCTTCGTCTCATCATCGCCTTCGACTCCGGCGGGGTCCTCGACACCCCAATGTGCGGTCATGGGTTGCCCGGGCCAGAAAGGACACACTTCGCCGGCGGCCTGGTCGCAGACAGTGAAGACAAAGTCCATGACGGGCGAATCCGGTCGGGCAAACTCATCCCAGCTCTTGCTGCGCACGCCGTCCACCGGCAGGTTGTTCTTCTTCAGAAGTGCAATGGCGTACGGATTGACCGTGCCATTGGGGTGGCTGCCCGCACTGAAGGCGCGAAATCGGCCGGCGTTGACATGGTTCAGAATGGATTCGGCAAGGATGCTGCGTGCCGAATTGCCGGTACACAGGAACAAGACGTTGAGGGGTTTGCTGGCCATGCGGGTCTCCGGGTGGGTGCTATTTGCAGCAGGATGTGGTCTCGGCAGGAACGCAACACGAATTCGCTTCGTTGCTATTCGGTGCCAGCGGGATGCAGCAGGCGCTGGCAGCACGCTTGAGTTCGGTTGTGGAGGGCAGGGCTTCACCGAACGCGCTTGCTTCGTTCAAGGTGTGGAAACTCTCCCAGGCAATGTTGGCCGGGTCGATTGTCCAGTGCTTGTCCGATCTGGCGTAGCAGCAGTTCGCATTGTCTTGCGAAGCAACAGGTAGTTGCGCGTCGGTCACTCGCGCGTGCAGTTGCGCGAGTTCCTCGTTGCTCTCCGCCTGTATGCCCAGGTGATTCAGGCCTGGCTTCTTGCTTCTGGTGGAAATGGCAAAGTTGACCCGCGGGTCGTCGAGCATCCATTTTGCGTAATCGTCTTTCGCGACGCTGGGGTCCGTGCCGAACAACGCCGTATAGAAACCGATGCTTGCTCTGAGATCCGAGACCCCAACATGAACGTGGAAGCGTTTCATGACTTGGTCCTTTCGGTTTGGTTTGGGAGTGCCGAGTTATCTGTTGGCGAACACGATTGCGGGCCACACGGATCACCGCCGCAGCAGTTGTCAGTCAGGAACCCGACCAGCCCGGTCATGCGATTGAAGTCGACCGTGTAAATGACGAAACGGCCCCGGGCTTGCGTATTCACAAGTCCGGCGTGGCTGAGTTGGGCAAGGTGAAAGGAGGCTGTAGCTGGCGGCAGAGCCAGACGCCCGGCAATTTCACCGGCAGGCAGCCCGGAGGGGCCGGCTTGAACCAACAAGCGAAATGCGGCCAAACGGGTGTCCTGCGCAAGGGCGGCAAGTGCGGCAACGGCGTCTTTTGTTTCCATATTTCCAATAATATCGAAATATAATGAAAATGCCAACAGCTTCAACGCCATTGAGTTCAGGCTGCGACTGGGAAAATGAACCGATATCCTTGATACAATTGGATAAAGCTTCGCTTGGATGGGCTTCATGGGTCGCAAATACTTTGGAACGGATGGTGTTCGGGGAAAGGTCGGTGAATTCCCGATCACTCCGGATTTTGTGATGCGATTGGGGTTCGCCGCCGGTGAGGTACTGACGCGAACCGCCAAGTTACGCCGCGGGGAACGCCCGGCCGTGCTCATCGGCAAGGACACGCGGATTTCCGGCTACATGCTCGAAGCAGCGCTGGAGGCCGGCATGTCCGCCGCGGGTATCGACGTCATGCTCTCGGGCCCAATGCCGACGCCGGCGATCGCTTATTTGACGAGGGCATTGCGGTTGCAGGCAGGTGTCGTCATCAGTGCTTCTCACAATCCGTATTCCGACAATGGCATCAAGTTCTTCTCCGCCGACGGAAATAAGCTTCCCGATGCAGTCGAGGCGGAGATTGAAAACGCCATGGAACAGCCGATGGGCTGTCGCCCCTCGGCACAGCTCGGCAAGGCGCGCCGGATTGATGATGCCGCCGGGCGTTATATAGAGTTTTGCAAAAGCACCTTCCCTTCTGCACTCGATCTGCGCGGGCTTCGCATGGTGGTCGATTGTGCCAACGGAGCGGACTATCACATTGCGCCGCACGTATTCCACGAACTGGGCGCAGACGTGATTTCCATCGGCGTAAGCCCGGATGGACTCAACATCAATGACATGGTCGGCGCGACGTCTCCCCAGGCGCTGCAGGCGGCGGTCAAGGAGCACAAGGCTGATCTGGGTATTGCGCTCGACGGCGATGGCGATCGGCTGCTCATGGTCGATGCATCCGGGGTTCCATTCGACGGCGACCAGCTTCTCTACGTGATCGCGCGTCACCGCCACCGGCGTGGCCCCCTCAAGGGCGTTGTGGGTACCTTGATGACCAACCTGGCGCTGGAGAATGCGCTGGGGGCCTTGGGCATCGGTTTCGCGCGCGCCAAGGTGGGTGATCGCTATGTGCTCGAAGCGCTGGCCGAGCGGGGCTGGGAACTGGGGGGCGAAAACTCCGGACACATCCTGTGCCTGGACAAGCACACGACCGGCGACGGGATCGTGTCGGCGTTGCAGGTGCTGACAGCAGTCTGCGAATCGGGTAAATCGCTAAGTTCGCTTGCCGGCGACCTGAAACTGTTTCCCCAGGTGCTGGTGAACGTGACCGTCCCCAGAGACTTCGAGTGGCAAAGAAATGCATCGATCACAATGGCCACGCAGGCAGTCGAGCGTCGGCTGGGGAAAAAGGGGCGTGTGTTGTTGCGCCCGTCAGGAACCGAGCCTGTGCTGCGCGTAATGGTGGAAGGCGAAAACAAGGCTAAAGTGACTGCCGGCGCCAATGAGATTGCTGCAGCGGTGGGGGAGGCCTCAAAAGCCTGAAATTCATCGGGATTGAGTCAGCTTGTAACCTTGCTGTCATATTCGCGCCCTAATATCGGCTCCTGTAAGTTTTCCGACTATCATCAGGAGTGCTCTTATGAACACAACGGTATTTAAAGGATTAATCGGTGTTGCGGTCTCCGCAGCGCTGGCTTCCAGCGCAATTGCTGCCGAAATCACCGGTGCCGGCGCATCCTTTCCTGCCCCGATCTATTCGAAGTGGGCTGATGCCTACCAGAAAGCCACCGGAAACAAGATCAACTATCAGTCCATCGGTTCAGGTGGCGGGATCAAGCAGATTCAGGCGAAGACTGTCGATTTTGGTGCCTCGGACATGCCACTTTCTCCGGCCGATCTGGAAAAGAGCGGCATGTTGCAGTTCCCGACGGTCATTGGTGGAATCGTGCCGGTGGTGAATCTGCCAGGCATCAAGCCCGGTGAAATGCGCCTGACCGGCACAGTCCTTGGTGACATCTACCTGGGCAAGATCACCAAGTGGAATGATAAGCCGATCGCTGACTTGAATCCGAAGGTTCAACTCCCGGCACAGGACATCGCCGTGGTGCGGCGCGCAGACGGTTCCGGGACCACGTTTATATTCACCAACTATCTGTCCAAGGTCAATCCGGAGTGGAGAACGAAAGTCGGTGAAGGCACGGCGGTGCAGTGGCCGCTCGGATTGGGTGGGAAGGGTAACGAGGGTGTTTCCGCTTTCGTCCAGCGAGTGCCGGCCTCAATTGGTTACGTCGAATACGCGTATGCCAAGCAGAACAAGCTGACGCACACGCAGATGCAGAATGCAGACGGTCAATTTGTGCAGCCCGACGATGAGAATTTCAAGGCGGCAGCAGCAGGTGCGGATTGGACGAAATCGGCTTTCGCGGAGATCCTGACTGACAAACCCGGCAAGGCGTCCTGGCCGATCACGGGCGCGACGTTCATTCTGATGCACAAGGTGCAGGACAAGCCGACGCAGGCGGTTGAAACCTTGAAATTCTTCGACTGGGCGTTGAAGAATGGTGGAAAGATGGCGACCGAACTGGAATATGTGCCGCTGCCTGATTCCCTGATCAAGCTGATCAACACGTCCCTCGCCGCAAACGTCAAGGACGTTTCCGGAAAGGCGCTCTGGACCGCGCGTTAGTGCTCCAGTCTTACAGCTGGCGGGTCTGCGAAACGCCCTCGAGGGTGGGTGACTCGCGGATCAATGTTTAGAGGGGAGCGGAATTGAGCGCTGTTCCACGAGGCACCATGGCAGATACCGAGTCTTCTGCGGTTAGGGTAGCGGTGAGTGCAATGAATCAGTCTGCAAAACCCCGCAAGTGGATTGCGGACTGGATATTCCGCAACCTGACAAGGGCGACTGCGGCTTTTACTTTCCTGGTGCTTGCGGGAATTGTAGGTTCGCTGGTCTATGCTTCGTGGCCTTCCATCATGAAGTTCGGTCCTGCATTCATGTGGACCAGTGAGTGGAACCCCCCGATGGAGCGTTTCGGCGCGTTGATTCCGATTTACGGAACCCTGATCACATCGATCATCGCGCTGGTCATTGCGGTGCCAGTCAGCTTCGGGATTGCAATCTTTCTGACTGAATTGTCGCCAAGGTGGTTGCGCCGTCCACTTGGAACCGCCATTGAGTTGCTTGCGGCCATACCGAGCATTGTCTACGGAATGTGGGGGCTGCTGGTGTTCGCCCCGATATTCTCAAAATATTTTCAATCCGCAATCAGCGTCACGCTCGGCAAAGTACCCTTCATTGGGCGTTTGTTCAGTGGCCCGCAGATGGGCATCGGCTTGCTGGCGGCAGGGATCATCCTGGCCATTATGATCATTCCGTTCATTGCTTCTGTGATGCGCGATGTTTTTGAGGTTACGCCGACGATGCTCAAGGAGTCGGCCTACGCGGTCGGCAGCACGACCTGGGAGGTGGTCTGGAATGTTGTCCTACCCTACACCAAGGTCGGCGTTACCGGCGGCGTCATGCTCGGTTTGGGGCGCGCATTGGGGGAAACCATGGCCGTCACCTTCGTTATCGGAAACACCAATTTTCTTACGGATGTTTCCCTATTCCTCCCGGGCAACAGCATTACGTCGGCGTTGGCCAACGAATTCGCCGAGGCTGGGCCGGGATTGCATACAGCAGCCTTGATGGAACTGGGCCTGATTCTGTTTGTCATCACTTTTATCGTTCTCGCGACTTCCAAGCTGCTGCTGATGAGGTTGCAAGGGGCCGAGGGCAGCCGGACCTGAGCGAGAAAAACGCATGAACCTTTCACGAAAACGCAAGCTCATCAACAAATTCGCGCTGACTTTATCGCTGGCCGCGATGTCGTTTGGGCTGTTCTGGCTGATCTGGATACTGTTTACAACGTTGCAGTTGGGCGTGTCGGGGTTGTCGCTTGATCTATTCACCAAGATGACTCCGCCCCCGGGTGCTGCAGAGGGCGGGCTGGCAAACGCGATCGCAGGCAGCTTCATCCTTGTCGGGTTGGCGACCTTGATCGGTACTCCCATCGGAATCCTTGCCGGCGTGTTTCTCGCTGAATACGGCGCTGGATCCTGGCTCGCCGGCGCAACGCGATTCATCAACGATATCCTGCTGTCGGCGCCATCAATCGTGATCGGCCTGTTCATCTACGCTTTCTATGTATCGCAGGTCGGGAATTTCTCCGGAATTTCGGGCGTAGTAGCACTGGCGTTGATTGTGGTTCCGGTGGTGGTCCGTACAACGGAGAACATGCTGCTGCTCGTGCCAAACAGCTTGCGCGAAGCGGCATTTGCGCTCGGCGCCCAGCAATATCAGGTCATTACCCAAGTAACGTTGCAGGCCTCGAAATCGGGGATCATCACCGGCATCCTTTTGGCAGTAGCTCGCATTGCCGGCGAGACTGCGCCACTGCTGTTCACTGCGCTTTCGAACCAGTTCTGGTCCACGGACCTGAACAAACCCATGGCCAACCTTCCGGTTACCATCTTCAAGTTTGCAATGAGCCCATTCACCGACTGGCAAGAGCTTGCCTGGGCCGGTGTGTTACTGATTACGATCGGTGTGCTTGCACTGAACATAATCGCCCGTACATTGTTCAGGAATGAGATCCAGCGATGAATATGGCTACATTAGCCCGAGACGCCAGTGCTCAGCGACAGGGGCGTGAAAGCGGTGACGCGGTGGCGACTGCTGAGACGGTTGAGATTGCCTTCAGGAATTTCCAGTTCTATTACGGCAAGTATCACGCCTTGAAGAACATCAATCTGGATATCTACAAGCGTCGCGTCACGGCATTCATCGGCCCTTCGGGTTGCGGAAAGTCGACCCTGTTGCGAACAATGAACCGTATGTATGACCTTTACCCGGAGCAGCGCGCCGAGGGCGAACTGCTGTTCAACGGGCAGAACATGATCGCTTCAAACGTTGATCTGAACGACCTGCGCGCGCGCGTGGGCATGGTGTTCCAGAAGCCGACACCGTTCCCTATGTCGATCTACGACAACATCGCGTTCGGCGTCAGGTTGCACGAGCGACTGACCAAATCGGAACTGGATGATCGTGTCGAGTGGGCGCTACAAAAGGCCGCTTTGTGGGGCGAGGTGAAGGACAAGTTGGGTCAGAGCGGCATGAGTCTTTCCGGCGGACAGCAGCAACGCCTGTGCATCGCGCGAGGGATTGCGGTCAAGCCGCATGTCCTCCTGCTGGATGAGCCGACTTCGGCGCTCGACCCCATTTCCACCTTGCGAATCGAGGAGTTGGTGCATGATCTGAAGAAGGACTTCACCATCGTGATCGTCACCCACAACATGCAACAGGCCGCGCGTGTCTCGGATTTCACCGCATACATGTATCTGGGGGAATTGATCGAGTTTGGAGTAACGGAGACTCTGTTCGTGAACCCCAAGCGGCGCGAGACCGAGGATTACATTACCGGACGTTTCGGTTAAGGCTTACCGAAGCCGGCGTTTGCAAGGGCCCGCGAATGCGGGCCCTTGCGTTTGTGCGCCCGGGGGGGCTTTGCTTGTGGCGTCGACAGGGGCGCGCTTCGTGGTGACGTGCAGCCCCGGGCAATGTTTGAGTACGCGCACGGGCGATGAGCTGGAACATACTGAATCCCCTGAGTTTTTCCTATTTTTACGTTGACCTTGGCGCACCTCGCAGGCTAGAATGGCGGGCTGCTCGTCTCTTGGGGGCGATGCAATTTCTGCGGGTTCTGGCATAACGCGTGCGTTTGTACGTGCCGGTTCATCAGGGCGGCTTGAATAGGTGGGGGGCGAAGTGGGCATGGGTTCGGGTAGGGGTCGGCTGGTCGCGGGCAACTGGAAAATGCATGGCAGCCTTGCTTCCAACCGGGATTTACTCGCGCGGCTGTGTGTTTCGCTGAGCGTAAACCAAGGCGCCGAATTCGCGGTTTGCCCCCCGTTTCCCTACCTTGCGCAGGTATCTGCCGCGCTCACGGGGAGTGGCATTACCTGGGGGGCGCAGACACTGTGCGAGAATGACTATGGTGCATTCACCGGAGAGGTGTCCGGTGTGATGCTCAGGGAGTTTGGTTGTCGTTACGTCATTGTTGGCCATTCAGAGCGCCGGCAGCTGTATGCCGAAAACGAGGCACTGGTAGGCGCTAAGTTTGTAGCAGCGCAACGCAGCGGACTAGTCCCCATTTTGTGCGTTGGCGAAACTCTCGGGCAGCGTGAACAGGGCGAAACCGAAGCGGTCGTTGCGCGGCAACTGGATGCGGTCGTGGCTTTAGCCGGCGTGTCGGCATTGAAATCGGCTGTATTGGCCTATGAACCGGTATGGGCGATCGGGACGGGGAGGACGGCTTCGCCCGCGCAGGCGCAGGCCGTTCATGCGTTCCTCCGGGGGAAGGTTGCAAGGATGGATTCGGGCATCGCGGATGCGCTGGTGCTTTTGTATGGTGGCAGCGTCAAACCTGCGAATGCGGCTGAATTGTTCGCCCAGCCGGATATAGACGGCGGACTGATTGGCGGCGCCTCGCTTGTCGCCGATGATTTCATTGCGATATGCAAAGCTGCCATGCGCAATAGCTTATAAAGGACATCATGAATATTTGGCTGACTCTGGTTTTAAGTGTTCACGTGCTGGCGGCCTTGGGCGTCATCGGCCTGGTCTTGCTGCAGCATGGCAAGGGTGCTGATGTCGGTGCCGCGTTTGGCAGCGGGGCGTCAGGCAGTTTATTTGGCGCCACGGGTTCCGCCAACTTCCTGTCACGCGCAACTGCGGTGCTGGCGGCGATTTTCTTCCTGACGAGCCTTGGACTCGCTTATCTTGCAAGTCACCGAACAGTCGAGAGCGGTGGCATCATGGACTCAGTCAAGGAGGTGCCCGCAATACCTGCGTCAACGAGCACGCCGGTCGCGCCAGCGGAGAATTCCGCGGTCGAAAGTGATGCGGCGAAGAACTCCAAGGCGAACGAGGTTCCAAAGTAGTAGTAAAATATTCGCGCTTGGATCCTTTTCCTCCCGGCTGTTGGGGTGGTAGAACAGCGGGGCTCGACTGGATGTTCCTCGTTGCGGGTTCCAAGAAAAAATTTGCCGACGTGGTGAAATTGGTAGACACGCCGTCTTGAGGGGGCGGTGGCGAAAGCTGTGGGAGTTCGACTCTCCCCGTCGGCACCAGGCTTGAATTTGAGCAAGCGTACGAGAGTGGTTGGGGTGGGCAGGCAGCGTGGTCGGGGGTGATGTGAATCCCGAGTGACGGATCGGTTAATTGAAGGAAGTGATTGCGAGATGTGTGACAGGATCCTCCGGGCCAACGATCCCGCAATTGTTTCCGGTGTTCCGGGAAAAAAATCTAACCACCATGCTTGAAGCCTATTTCCCGATCCTGGCTTTTATCTGCGTCGCGGTTGCCGTGGGCGCGGGGCCGACGATTGCCGGCTGGGTCTGTTCCACGTTGCTCGGCATGAACCGACCCGACAGCGAAAAACTGTCCCCCTACGAGTGCGGATTCGAGGCATTCGAAGATGCACGGATGAAGTTTGACGTCCGCTACTACCTTGTTGCGATCCTCTTTATCCTGTTCGACCTGGAAATTGCGTTCCTCTTTCCGTGGGCAGTCGTGCTGGACGAGATCGGCATGTTCGGGTTCGTGTCAATGATGATTTTCCTCTTTATCCTCGTCGTCGGTTTCATATACGAGTGGATGAAGGGGGCGCTGGAATGGGAGTGAAATGGGCGCCTCCGACGGACTGATGCAACAGGGATTTGTAACCACGTCGGTGGACAAACTCGTCAACTGGACGCGCACTGGGTCGCTTTGGCCGATGACGTTCGGGCTGGCATGTTGCGCTGTCGAGATGATGCATGCTGGGGCCGCACGCTACGACCTCGACCGCTTCGGCATCGTATTTCGCCCGAGCCCGCGCCATTCGGACTTGATGATCGTGGCTGGCACCCTGTGCAACAAGATGGCGCCGGCCCTGCGCAAGGTGTATGACCAGATGGCCGAGCCGCGTTGGGTTCTATCTATGGGGTCGTGCGCCAATGGCGGTGGGTACTATCACTACAGTTATTCGGTGGTGCGGGGCTGCGATCGCATCGTTCCTGTCGACGTATATGTCCCCGGTTGTCCTCCGACCGCCGAGGCATTGCTGTACGGACTGGTGCAGTTGCAGAACAAGATCAAGCGCACCAACACCATCGCACGCTAGACAGCCCATCAAACTGACGCAACTGTCCCCTATTCATGTCCACACGCATTGAAACGCTCAAGGCCGCATTGGCATCGACGCTGGGCGAGCGTATTCAGCGATTGGACGAGGCGTTGGGCGAGCTGACGCTGGTGGTGAAGGCGAGTGACTTGATCGGAGTGGCTACGCTGTTGCGCGATGAACCCTCTCTGAGCTTTGAAGAGTTGATCGACCTGTGCGGCGTGGATTATTCGGCGTGGGGCGGAAGTGAAATACCGCCCCTGCGCTTCGCAGTCGTGGCCCACCTCCTTTCGGTATCCAATAATTGCCGCCTGCGCCTGCGAGTGTTTGCCGCCGAGGACGATTTTCCTGTCGTTGATACATTGACCGGCGTGTGGCCGAATGCCAACTGGTACGAGCGCGAAGCATTTGACTTGTTTGGCATCATGTTCGAGGGGCATGACGACCTGAGGCGGCTCCTCACCGACTACGGTTTCGTCGGCCATCCATTCCGCAAGGACTTCCCGTTGTCAGGCAACGTCGAGATGCGCTACGACCCGGAGCAGCGGCGCGTGATATACCAGCCGGTGACGATCGAGCCGCGCGAGGTCACCCCCCGCATCGTTCGCGAAGCCCAGTACGGCGAGCTTGGTGGGAAGTCCTGACATGGCCGAGATTCGCAATTACACGCTTAATTTTGGCCCGCAGCATCCGGCTGCCCACGGCGTGTTGCGCCTGGTGCTTGAGCTCGATGGCGAAGTCATCCAGCGCGCGGACCCGCATATTGGCCTGCTGCATCGCGCCACCGAGAAGCTTGCCGAGCACAAGACCTGGATTCAGTCGCTGCCGTACATGGATCGACTGGACTACGTGTCGATGATGTGCAACGAGCACGCGTACTGCATGGCCATCGAGAAGCTCGCCGGCATCGAGGTGCCCGAGCGTGCGCAATATATCCGCGTCATGTTCGATGAGATCACGCGGGTGCTCAACCACCTGCTGTGGCTGGGTGCCCACGCCATCGATATCGGCGCGATGACGGTGTTTCTCTATTGCTTTCGCGAGCGCGAGGACCTGATGGACTGCTACGAGGCGGTGTCGGGCGCGCGCATGCACGCAGCCTACTATCGGCCCGGCGGTGTGTACCGGGACCTGCCGGACGCAATGCCGCAGTACCAGCCATCGCCCTATCGCAGCGAGAAAAAGGTGCGCGAGCTCAACGAGAACCGCCAGGGTTCCTTGCTTGACTTCATCGAGGACTTCACTCGGCGCTTCCCGACGTACGTCGACGAGTATGAGACCCTGCTGACCGACAACCGCATCTGGAAACAGCGCACCGTCGGCATCGGCGTGGTTACGCCGGAGCGTGCCAAAGCGCTCGGGTTCACCGGGCCGATGCTGCGCGGCTCCGGGGTGGAGTGGGACCTTCGCCGTAAGCAGCCGTACGAAGTCTACGACCGGATGGAGTTCGACATACCCATCGGCGTGAACGGCGATTGCTACGACCGCTACCTGGTGCGTATCGAGGAAATGCGCGAGTCCAACAAGATTATCCGTCAGTGCATCGCCTGGTTGCGCGCCAATCCCGGGCCTGTCATCACGTCCAACCACAAGGTAGCCGCGCCTTCGCGCGTCGAAATGAAGAGCAACATGGAAGAATTGATCCATCACTTCAAGCTCTTCACCGAAGGCATGCACGTGCCTTCTGGAGAGGCATACGCTTGTGTGGAGCACCCGAAGGGCGAATTCGGAATTTATGCGATATCGGATGGCGCCAACAAGCCCTATCGGTTGAAGATTCGCGCGCCAGGATTTCCGCATCTGGCCGCGCTCAACGAAATGTCGCGAGGGCACATGCTCGCGGACGTCGTGGCCATCATTGGCACGCAGGACATCGTGTTCGGCGAAATTGACAGGTGAGTGACCTCTGATGCTTTCCGCAGAATCCCTGAAAAAGATCGATCGAGAGATCGCCAAGTACCCCGCTGACCAGAAGCAGTCGGCGGTCATGGCGGCGTTGGTGATCGCGCAGGATGAAAAAGGATGGCTTGCTCCCGAGACCATGGACTTCGTCGGCGGGTACCTCGGCATGGCTTCGGTCGCTGTGTACGAGGTGGCGAGCTTCTACAACATGTACAACCTGCAACCGACCGGCAAGTTCAAACTCACCATCTGCACTTGCCTGCCTTGCGGCCTGCAGGGATCGCTGGCGGCAGCCGATCACCTGAAGTCGCGCCTGGGCATCGACTTCAACGAGACCACACCCGACGGGAAATTCACGCTGAAGGAAGGCGAGTGCATGGGCGCCTGTGCCATGGCGCCGGTAGTGCTGGTGAACAACAAGCGCATGTGTGACAGCATGACCAATGCCAAGCTCGATACCTTGGTCGACGAATTGGTCGATCGCATCGGGAAGGGAGCCTGAAATGCTCGACTACGGCTCCGACGCCATCCTCATGACGGGCCTTGACGGCAATAACTGGCGCCTAAAGGATTACGAGGCGCGCGACGGTTATGCTGCGCTGAAGAAAATCATCTCGGCCATGACCCCACAGGACGAACTAATCGGCGAGTTGAAGAAATCCAGCCTTCGCGGGCGCGGCGGTGCGGGCTTTCCCACCGGCTTGAAGTGGAGCTTCATGCCGCGCCAGTTTCCCGGTGCCAAGTACCTGGTGTGCAATTCGGACGAGGGCGAACCAGGCACCTGCAAGGACCGCGACATCCTGCGCTACAACCCGCATTCGGTGATCGAGGGCATGATTATTGGCGCCTACGTCATGGGCGCAACCACCGGCTACAACTACATCCACGGGGAGATCTGGGAAGTCTACGAGCGATTCGAGGCGGCGCTGGATGAGGCGCGCGCCGCGGGCTACCTTGGCAGGAACATTCTCGGATCCGATTTCAGTTTCGAGCTGCATGCACACGCGGGTTACGGCGCCTACATCTGCGGCGAAGAGACCGCGTTGCTGGAGTCTCTCGAGGGCAAGAAGGGCCAACCGCGCTTCAAGCCGCCGTTCCCCGCAAGCTTCGGTCTTTACGGCAAACCGACCACCATCAACAACACCGAGACCTTCGCGCAAGTGCCCTGGATCATCCGCAATGGCGCCGATGCCTTCCTCGCACTGGGCAAGCCCAACAATGGTGGCACCAAGCTGTTCTCGGTTTCAGGGCATGTGAATCGACCGGGCAATTATGAAGTGAAGCTGGGTACGCCGTTTGCGAAGCTGCTGGAAATGGCGGGGGGTATGAAGGATGGGCGCAAGCTGAAAGCCGTGATCCCCGGCGGCTCGTCGATGCCGGTGCTGCCGGCCGAGGTCATCATGGCCACGGACATGGACTACGACTCCATCGCCAAGGCGGGCTCCATGCTGGGCTCGGGGGCGGTCATCGTCATGGATGAGCGGACCTGCATGGTGCGGGCACTGGAGCGCCTGTCGTACTTCTATTACGAGGAGTCCTGCGGCCAGTGCACGCCCTGTCGCGAGGGTACCGGCTGGCTGTATCGTGTGGTGCACCGCATCGAGAACGGACAGGGCAGGCCTGAAGACCTCGCGTTGCTCGATAACGTGGCCGACAACATTGCAGGCCGCACCATCTGCGCGCTCGGCGACGCGGCGGCACTGCCGGTCAAGAGTTTTCTCAAGCATTTCCGTTCCGAGTTCGCGTACCACATCGAGAACAAGCGTTGCCTTGTTTCCGGACCGGACAGCGAGCCGAAATGGGGGCGCGCCGGTGCCCACGTCGCCCACCTTGAAAAGGCTGCCTGAACCATGGCCATGCTGAAAGTCGAAGTTGACGGCCAGGGCCTGGAAGTTCCGCACGGGTCCACGGTGATGGAGGCGGCCAATCGCCTGGGCATTTTCGTGCCGCACTTCTGTTATCACAAGAAGCTGTCCATCGCGGCCAATTGCCGCATGTGCCTGGTGCAGGTGGAAAAGGCGCCCAAGCCGATGCCGGCGTGCGCGACGCCCGTCACGGATGGCATGAAAGTATGGACGCATTCCGAAGCCGCCAAGAAGGCGCAGAGCGGGGTCATGGAATTCCTGCTGATCAACCATCCGCTCGACTGCCCGATCTGCGACCAGGGCGGCGAGTGCCAGCTGCAGGACCTTGCGGTCGGCTATGGCGGCAGCGCCTCTCGCTATTCCGAGGCCAAGCGCGTGGTGTTCCACAAGAATCTCGGGCCGCTGGTGTCCGCGGAGGAGATGAGTCGTTGCATCCACTGCACCCGCTGTGTGCGCTTCGGCCAGGAAGTCGCCGGCGTCATGGAACTCGGCATGATTGGGCGAGGCGAGCATTCGGAAATCGTATCGTTCGTCGGCAAGACAGTGGATTCGGAACTGTCCGGCAACATGATCGACATCTGCCCGGTCGGCGCGCTGACCTCCAAGCCGTTCCGCTACAGCGCGCGAACCTGGGAGTTGAACCGTCGCAAGACCGTATCGCCCCACGACAGCCTGGGTGCCAACCTGATCGCGCAGACCAAGCAGGACCGCGTCTTGCGCGTGGTGCCGCTCGAGAACGAGGCGGTGAATGAGTGCTGGATCTCGGACCGTGACCGCTTTTCCTACGAGGCACTGAACTCGTCAGAGCGGCTGACCACGCCCATGATCAAGGAGGATGGCCACTGGCGCGAGGCCGACTGGCAAAGTGCGCTGGCGCTGGTGACCAAGCGCCTTGGGGAAGTCAAGGCGGCACGGGGCGCCTCCGCCATTGGAACCCTCGTGAGTGCAAGCGCGACCCTCGAAGAGATGCATCTCGCGCAAAAGCTAACCCGCGCTATCGGCAGCGAGAACGTCGACTTTCGCCTGCGCCAGTCCGATTTTTCGGCTGACGGCAAGCGCGTGGGCGCGCCGTGGCTGGGTATGCCGGTGGCGGATGTCGCAGCACTCGATCGTGTTCTTCTGGTGGGTTCATTCCTGCGTAAGGATCACCCGGTGCTGGCGTCGCGCTTTCGCATCGCCGGTAAGCGCGTTCAACAATTGAATATCATCCATTCGTCCGATGACGAGCTGTTGATGGCGGTGGCCAACAAGGCCATCGTTCCACCCAACGAGCTGCCCGAGGTGCTGGGACAGGTCGTCAGGGCGGTCGCCGAAAAGAAGGAGCAGCCGGTGCCATCCGCGGTTGCCGCTCTTGAAGTGCCAGACTACGCCCGCAAGATCGCGGCCAGCCTGTGCTCTGGCAAGGCGGTTGGCTTGTTCCTTGGCAATTTCGCCGAGCAGCACCCCCGCGCCGCGGAACTGCATTCGCTCATGCAGATGCTGTCCGATCTTGTCGGGGCCCGATTTGGCTCGCTGGGACAGGCCGCCAATTCGGTGGGCGGCCATATTGCCAATTGCCTCCCCGGCGCGGGCGGCTTGAATGCGTCTGCCATGATTTCTTCGCCGCGCAGCGCGTACGTGTTGTTTGGTTTGGAGCCGGAACTGGATTGTGCTGACTCTGCGCAGGCGACAAAGGCCATGCGGGACGCCGAGTTCGTGGTGGCCATTTCCACGTATGCAGGAAACGCCACCGAATATGCCGACGTGCTGCTGCCGCTGGCGCCATATACGGAAACATCGGGCACTTACGTGAATTGCGAAGGCCGCGCGCAGGCCTTCAATGCCGTGGTGCGCGCGGCAGGGCAGTCGCGTCCGGGCTGGAAGATCCTGCGCGTGCTTGGCAACCTGCTTGAGCTGCCTGGATTCGACCAGGAGTCCTCCGAGGCGGTCCGCGCCGAATTGGGCGCCCAGTCCGGTTGGGCCGCTCGGCTCGACAATCGGGTCAATGGCCTGGCGGTTTCGTTGGGGAGCGGGAAGTCGCATGCCCTGCAGAGAGTCGCCGATGTGCCGGTGTATTTCAGCGACCCCATCGTGCGTCGTGCGGAGTCGTTGCAGATGACGCGCGATGCGCGGCCTCCACAGGCGCGCATGCGCGCATCTGTCGCCCAGAAACTGGGCGTGTCGGCGGGGGACAGGGTGCGCGTGAAGCAAGCGGGTGAGGTCGCACTTGATGTGATCATCGACGATCGGCTTCCCGAAGGCGTGGTCCGCATTGCCGCGGCACACCCGACGACCGCGGCTCTTGGCGCCATGTTTGGCGAACTGTCGGTGGAGCGCGCGTGAGCGAACTCGTCCAATCCTTCCAGGGCCTGCTGGTGTCCGGACTGGGCCCGCAGCTGGGAGATTATGCGTTCATCGCTATCAAGACCGTGGTGCTCATTCTTTGCATTGTGCTGCCCCTGATGGGTGCAGTGGCGTACCTTACGCTCTGGGAGCGTAAGTTCATCGGCTGGATCCAGATCCGTCTCGGGCCCAACCGCGTGGGGCCGCTGGGACTATTCCAGCCGATCGCCGACGGCTTGAAGGCGCTGGTGAAGGAGCTGATCATTCCCGCCAGCTCGAACAAGTTCCTTTTTCTGTTGGCCCCCGTCCTGGCGCTCGGGCCTGCGCTGGCCGCTTGGGCAGTGATCCCGTTTGCGCCCGAAGTCGTGCTCGCTGATGTCAACGCCGGGCTGCTCTACCTCATGGCGATGACGTCCATGGGGGTCTACGGCGTGATCATCGCCGGGTGGGCATCGAACTCGAAGTACGCCTTCCTCGGTGCCATGCGATCTGCGGCACAGATCGTGGCTTATGAAATCGCCATGGGCTTCGCGCTGGTCTGCGTGCTGCTGGTGTCGCACAGTCTGAATCTCTCGGACATCGTGAATGGCCAGGCCAAGGGTATGTTCGCGGCGCAGGGAATCAATTTTCTGTCCTGGAACTGGTTGCCATTGCTTCCCATGGTACTGGTGTACTTCATTTCCGGAGTTGCCGAGACCAACCGCGCCCCCTTCGATGTAGTCGAGGGCGAGTCCGAAATCGTGGCAGGCCACATGATCGAGTATTCGGGAATGGGCTTCGCGACCTTCTTCCTCGCCGAGTACGCCAACATGTGGTTGATCGCCACCTTGAGCGCCATCATGTTCTTCGGCGGCTGGGCGTCCCCCTTCGGGTTTGCGCCCTTTACCTGGATACCACCCATCGTATGGCTGCTGGGCAAGGCAGCGGTCATCGTAACGATGTTCCTCTGGCTGCGCGCCACCTTTCCCCGCTATCGCTATGACCAGATCATGCGGTTGGGCTGGAAAGTGTTCATCCCGATCACCATCGTCTGGCTGGTGCTGATCAGCGCCTGGATGCAGACTCCCTGGAACATCTGGTCCTGAGACATAGCGGACACGAGCTTATGAGCGACAAAATCAGGGATTTCTTTAAGACCTTCATGCTCCTCGAGCTGGTGAAGGGCATGGCGTTGACCGGAAGGCACCTGTTCGCGCGCAAGATCACCGTGCAGTTTCCCGAGGAGAAGACGCCGCAAAGCCCGCGTTTTCGCGGCCTTCATGCGTTGCGACGCTATCCGAACGGCGAAGAGCGCTGCATTGCTTGCAAGCTGTGCGAGGCGGTCTGCCCTGCGCTCGCCATTACCATCGAGTCCGCAGTGCGTGACGATGGCACGCGCCGCACCACGCGTTACGACATCGACCTGACCAAGTGCATCTTCTGCGGCTTCTGCGAGGAGTCCTGCCCGGTGGACTCGATCGTGGAGACGCGCCAGTTCGAATACCACGGCGAGAAGCGCGGCGACCTCTACTACACCAAGGAGATGCTGCTCAAGGTGGG
>CANJRC010000047.1 GCA_947476535.1 Betaproteobacteria bacterium | reverse complement strand
GGTGACATTGTCGGCCGCGCTGTTGTACGGTATCTCGACCATATCGATCCCAGTCAGCTTCATGAAGGTGATGGTGTCGAGGTATGACGTGCTGTTCGGCACGATGCCTGCGTTGAGCCGTTTCGGGTTCGCCTTCACGTAGGCGACGAAATCCTTCACATTCTTGATCGGAATGCTGGTCGCGGCCAGGGCCATGAGCGGTACCTGAGCCACCGACGCAATGGGCGCGAGGTCGCGGGACAGTACCATTGCCTGGCCCTTGGTGAACAGGCCGGTGTGCATGATCGGCCCGGCGCCGAGGAGTAGCGTGTAGCCGTCAGGCGTGGACTTGGCGACATATTCGGCGCCGATATAGCCGCCGGCGCCGGCGCGGTTTTCCACAATGACTGACTGCTTCAGGCGCGTCTGCATGATGGCGGCGACCATTCTTCCCACGGTATTGGTGGATCCTGCTGCCGGATAGGGAACGACGAGCGTGATTGGCCTTGTTGGGTAGGCTTGCGCAAGCGAGTCCGTGACTGCAACCATTGTCATGGCAAGCGCTCCCATCGTGAGAATCACGCCGTGACGGACAGTGCGCGCCCGGGTGAAAACTGACGCGGGTTCAATTGTGTCTTGAATGCTCATTCATTGGCTCCTGTATGTATCGATCGATGGGATTGCGGTGATGTGAATCTCGGATTCCAATGCCGTTCAACGCGCTTCGGGTGGCCGCCCGGGAAAGTCCTGGTCGGAGTCGATGCGGATTCGGTGCGCCTTGAATTTCCACCCGTCTGGTTCCTTGATGATTGTTTCGAGCATGACTCCGGCGTGGTCCACGAAAGTGGAGCCATCCGATTTTGTCACCAGGAACGTAACGTAGGACTGTACTGAAATTTCACTGGCGCTGCTTGCGGTTACATAAAGATTGGTAACGAGGTGCCGCGGTTGCCAGCCAAGTCCCGCCCGGCGCTCCCGCGAGGCCACCAGGTATTGCCGGATAGCATCCTGGCCGACGATGGGCTTTCCGCCGGCGCGAAACGACGGATCGTGGGGCCTGCCATCGCTGCGTTGCGCCTCTGCCGAAGGCGTGCGCAGGACGGCGTCCTCCGTGAAGCAGGCGACTGCGGTATCGATGTCGCCCGTATCGAATGCCGTGCAATATCGATAGACAAGCTGAGCCATTTCATCGGCTGAGACGTCTACGGCGTTCATCGTCGTGTCCTCCTGTGTAATTGGGGCATTGCCAGCCAGCGGACGTCCCGCTCGATAGGCGCGCCGGAACATGGGCAATCTTACAAGGGATGATCACCCCTCGTTGGTGATCGTGGCCCAATGCGGGAGAGCGACACGGGAGGCGCGGGTTGCAAAGTAGAATACCCACGCGTTCTTGACTGACCTGCACGGTGCGCCGCGACAGGAACCATGACCTTGTCTATTTTGGCAGGACACACCTCGCATCCAGAGGACTGCAGAGATGCTGTAACAGGTGCTCGTCCTCAATTGAGGTGTTTGGCAGCAAATGACCCAGGCATGAACGCCTGCCGGATCATCAGCGCAGAGTTGAAGAAGTACAGGGTGGTGTCATTGCGTGAAAGGAGGGGGCTGTGGAGCTTGATCTGGCAGGAAAGCGGGCAGCGATTGCCGCGGCATCAACGGGGCTGGGTTTTGCCGCCGCCGCAGCATTGGCGGCGGAAGGGTGCAGGGTGGCCATTTGCGCCCGCACTCGCGCGCCGCTGGAGGAGGCCGCCTCGCGCATCGGCGCGGTGCCATTGGTTGCCGACGTTTCGGATTGCGTTGCTGCTGCCCGATTCGTTGCCGATGCGCGCGATGCATTGGGCGGGCTCGACATTCTGGTGGTGAATGCGGGTGGTCCGCCCACCGGGGGATACATGGCATTCGAACTGGACGCCTATCGAAAGGCGCTCGATCTCAATTTGCTGTCAACCATCGCCATGTGTCGCGAGGGAGTCCCTGGCATGCAGCAGCAGAAATGGGGGCGCGTGGTTGCCATCACATCCATGTCGGCCCGACGGCCCAAGGCGCAAGCGGTGCTCACTTCGACCGCGAGGGCGGGGGCCAGCGCCTTTCTCAAGGCGATGTCGCAGGAGGTTGCGGCTGACGGGGTCACCGTGAACAGCCTGCAGCCTGGGTATCACGTGACTGCGCGCCTCGCGCAACTCTATGGGAGCAAGGCGGACTCCCTGAGAGCGGGGATTCCCACCGGCACGCTGGGCCGGGCCGAAGATTTCGGTGCGATCGTCACCTTCCTGTGCTCGACGCATGCCGCCTTCATCAATGGTGTTGCGATTCCGGTTGACGGCGGTGCCTATCCGGGACTCTATTGAGGTTTCTCGATTGATTTTGGGGCGTTTCGACATGATGAACGAGCAAAAGCCGTCGAGGGACTGCCAGGGCAGCGGGGGGCGGAGAGCGGCATCGTTGGTACTTGGCGTCGTGCTTGTTTTCTTGACGTTGCCTGTCTGGCCACAGGCATATCCCTCGAAGCCGATACGCTTTGTGGTCGCAACAGGCCCCGGCAATGCCACCGATGTGGTGATGAGGCTCGTGGCAGGCAAGCTTGCCGAGCGGCGCGGCTGGGCCACGCTGGTTGAGAACAAGCCGGGAGCCAATTTCGTCATCGGAACGGACTTCGTGGCCAAGTCGGTGCGTGATGGCTATACGGCCCTCGCGGCGGTGTCATCCCTGACCCTGCTTCCAAGCAGCACCCGCGATCTCCCCTTCGATTTGCTGCGGGATCTTGCGCCCGTGACGCGCACGGCAAATCTGCAGAACGTGTTGTACGCAGGCTCGGCGTTTCCGGCGCATTCGCTTTCGGAACTCGTTGCCTATGCAAAAGCGAACTCGGGAAAACTGAGCTATGCAACCCAGGGTTCTGGGTCGGTGACGCATCTCACCGGCGAATTGATGAAGCGACTGACCGGCATGGACCTGCAGAACATCCCTTACAAGGACACGACCGGGATCACCAATGTGATGAACGGCATGGTTTCGGTCGGCGTCGCAACTGTGCCTTCTCTGATGTCGCTCATCAGTGCCGGCAGGCTACAGGCGCTGGCGATCCTCGGACCCAAACGCAGCCCGGTGCTGCAAGGCGTTCCAACCATGGGCGAGACAGGCTTTCCGGAAATTGACTCCGACGCGTGGCTTGGAGTGATGCTTCCAGCCGGCACGCCTGAGGTCATTGTCGGGGTCCTGAATCGCGAGATCGTCGCGGTCATTCAGCTACCGGAAGTGCGTGATCAATTGCTGAAGCTGGGGGCCGCGCCGGTGGCGGAGACGCCGCAGGAATTCCGCCGCAAGATCGAGTCCGACCTGAAAGCATGGGCGGACATCGTGCGCCAGGCGAACATCAAGTTCGACTGATTGGATGGGGGCGGGGTGCGAGACTGGGGCCTGTTCCCGCCCCAAGCCTGTTCAGCTCTGGAGTCGTGCGTTCTGCGGAAACATCGCCCGCTTGGCCTCATCGTCCATCTCGGCCTTGAACGCATGGCGTGCCTTGAGCGCTTCGGCGCGCTGGGCTGCGGGGCGCAGGTTAATCTCATCCAGGAAGCGTTTCACGTTCGGCAGCCGCGCATATGCATCGGCTGCAAGCACAAATCCCAGAAGGCGAGCCCACCCCCAGACCGCCATGTCCACCAGCGTGTACGCGTCACCGAGCATGTAACGGTGATCGGCCAGCCGCGCCTCGATGATGTTCCAGTGGCGCCACGCCTCGAAATCGTAACGGTTGACCGCGTAGGCCTTGGGCTCGGGTGCAAAATGCTTGAAGTGCACGCATTGCCCCGAATAGGGGCCGATGCCAGTCGCGACGAACATCAACCAGGAGTACATTTCCCCGCGCGCTTTGGGCGTGTTTTCGGGGAGAAACTGGCCGGTTTTTTCGGCGAGGTAGAGCAGGATGGCATTGCTGTCGAAGATCGTGGTGTCGCCATCGATCATGGAGGGCGCCTTGGCGTTGGGGTTAATCGCAGTGTACTCAGGGCGGTGCTGTTCACCCTTGCGGGTATCGATGGGTATGGGTTCGTATTGCAGGCCGCTTTCTTCGAGAAAAAGCGCGACTTTCATCGGGTTTGGGCCGGTGTTGTAATAGAACTTGATCATGGTTACTCCCCCAGATTGTTGGAAAATTGACCCGGTCAGGTTACCTCATCGGCGGCGTGATTCGGTGGAGCTGGGTCATCGTCGCATTCGTCCGGCATAGTGCTACATGCTGCGTTGCCCGTTAGAATGGCAATTATTGGATTGTGTCTGGTTGGAGGGGCTGTTTCATGCGTCGATTCGCGTTGATAGTGATGCTGGGAATTCTGCCGGGCTTGCGATCGGGCCTGTCGATTGCCCAGGAGTTCCCTTCAAAGCCAATCCGCGTCGTCGTTGCCAGCTCGCCGGGCTCGAGTTCGGACCTTGCGGCGCGCGTCGTGGTTCCGGAAATGTCCAAGGCCTTGGGTCAGCCGGTGATCGTCGAGAACAAGCCGGGCGCTGGGCAGATCATCGGTCTTGAATATGTCGCCAGGCAAATGCCTGCGGATGGCTATACCCTGGCGGTGCCCACCGTTGAGGCGCTGGTGTTGCTGCCCTTGTTGACCAAGGACCTGCGATTCGACCCGCTCAAGGAACTGCCGATCACCTCCATGATCGCGGAGGGCAGACTTGTACTCGCCTCCGCAATCAAGTTTCCCTGGAAGACATTCGGGGAGTTGGTCGCTTACATCAAGAGCAATCCGGGCAAGCTGAACTATGGATCGTCCAGTGCGGCGATCCGCATCACCACGGTGGCCATCACCCGGCAGTTCGGGCTGGACGTCGTGTACGTGCCGTATAGCGCGGGTGGCCCGTACATCCAGGCGCTGAGTGCCGGCCAGATCGAGATGGGCATTGCCGGCGTCGCGAGCGCGGTGGCCATGGGCGACAGGGTTCGGGTACTGGCAGTAACGGGGGCGCAACGGCGGCCGCCATTTCTGGATGCGCCGACCTTCGCGGAGCTCAAGCTCCCGCCGTTGCGGGGCACTAGTTATTCCTTGAATTCGCGCATCGGGACGCCGAAGGCGATTCTGGACAGGATTCATGCCGCTACGGCGCGCGCGCTGCAACAGCCTGAAGTGAGGGCGGCACTGGCCAATATCCTGCTGGAGCCCGTCGAAGAGTCGATCGAGGCATCGGCCAAGGGTTTGGCGGATCTCGCTGCGCTCTATGGTGATACGGTCAAGAAGGCCGGAATACAGCCTGAATGATTAATGGACGTAACGATGAAGGATGACGACGGTGACCACCCACCCGCTTGACGCCAGCCACAAGGCGGTTCTCGATGGCCTGCTCCTGAAGATTCGCGGGGTCGAGGGCGCCGACATGACCGGACTCGCCGCCTACTTTGTCGGGAAAAAGATGTTCGCGTGCATCTGCAACGGGGGCGTCGGTATTCGGCTGTCTGCGGGGGATGCGGCGAACCTGCAATTCTCCAATGGCAATGTGGTGCCGTTCCAGCCCAAGGGCAGGCCGAGCACCCGCGAGTGGGTGCAGATCAATCATGAAAACTCCACTGATTACGAAAAGGACCTCCCGCTGTTCGAGGCATCGATCGCCTTCGTCAAAGGCACGAAGTCCTGAAGTGGTGCTAGGGCACATCATGTCAATACTGAAGACGGCAGCACTGCTTGTCGCGTTGGCCGTAAGTCCGGCCGGAGCCCAGGCACAGCGCTACCCCGAGCGCATGATTACGATGGTGGTGCCATTTGGCGCCGGTGCTTCGACCGACGTGGCGACGCGCACGCTTGCGCGTGCATTGTCCGAGGAAGTCAAGCAGCCGGTCATTGTGGAGAATCGGCCGGGCGTTGACGGATTGGTCGGGCTCCAGACCTTTGCACGTGCGGCACCGGATGGCTATTCGGTACTCATATCCAGCGGCTCGACCTTCGTGCTCAATCCACACCTATACAAATCCTTGCCCTACGATCCGGTCAAGGATTTCATTCCAATCACCATGCTTTACCGGGGCATCCAGGTGCTCGTCGTGGGAGGAGATTCGCGCATCAGGACCATCCAGCAGCTGATCGAGACGGCGCGGGCCAATCCCGGAAAACTGAGCTTCGGTGCGAGCACCGCCACGACGCGACTGGCGATAGAGTTGATGCAGCAGATTGCGGGCGTAAAGCTCCTCTATGTTCCTTACAAGGCGGTCGGCCCCTATCTCGCGGACTTGATGTCTGGAACGATTGACCTTGCAAGTGCAGACGTGCAGTCGCTCCGATCCTTGATCGAGTCCGGAAAATTGCGGGCACTGGGTGTGTCCAGTACCAACCGGCACTACCTCCTGCCCAACGTACCGACCGTGGAGGAGTCCGGCGTGAAGGGATACGAGTTTTCCTACTGGGTGGGTACGTGGTTGCCAGGGGGAGCACCAGGGCCTGTGGTCACCCGACTGCATGAACTGCTCTACAAGGTGGTCAAGACCCCGGAGATGCGCAAGTTCATCACCGATGGCGGGGCCGAGTTGGTCGATTACAGTCTTTCGGAATTGGCGGCGTTACAGGCCGCGGAACTCGAGAAGTTCGGTCGTGTCATACGGGGAGCCGGCATACAGCCGCAATGAGTCACCAATGAATTGAAAGATGCAATTGCTCGCGGTCCGATCGTTCTTGGCCCCGCGTACAATTTCTCAGGAGAACAAGGATAAATGAGTCAATCAACCCTCAAATCAGCAACTAGCGCTATCGCTATCGGATGGCCTGACAATTTTGACTACTCCTTTGTCAGCGGGGCGTCGGCTTGGCGAGACTCGCCGATCAAGGGCATACAGTGCAGAGACTTGGGATTGTCCAAGGCTTCGCAGGGAGATATGTCCGCAAACCTGTTGCGGTTACAGTCACCGCTGCAGGATACTGCGACACCGGAATGGACGACGGTGGGGTCTGCATTCCATCTCCTGTATGTGCTTTCGGGCACGGCACGGCTGGAGAGTCACGCAGGAAAAGCTGGCGATCTACTGCCTGGAACGGCGGCCTATCTGCCCGCCAATGTGCGGCATCGGATCTTCGGGGCATCAACTGACTTCGTCATGCTCGAAATCGCTACGCGGGGGGCTGAACCCGAGTTGAAACAGATGCCGGCTGGGGCGGACAGCCGACTGCACGTGCTGAGCGAAGCAAAGGACTCCTACATTCAGGGGGATGGCCTGCGGAAATATTTTGCTTACCGGGATCTCGGCTCAAAGTCCCGCTCGCAAGGTAAGGTCCACATACAGACCTTCCACGCCGTAGACATCATGCCCGGGGGAACTGGCTGGCATAAGCACAGCAACATGTGCCAATTCTTCTATGTCATCGACGGTGGCGCCGGGTTCGGCGTAGAGAATGACAGCGGACTGACTCGCCTTGAAGCCGGTGACGCAGTCTGTATGCCCAAAGGCCGGGCCCACAATGTGCCTTCGTACACCGCCGAGTACAAGGTGCTGGAAATGTGCATTCCCGGCGAGTTCGACACCATTCCTGTTGATGCGCCAGCATGACTTGAATTGACCGGTGCGCGATCCGCGCATCCGAGCAACGTAGAGGAGAATCAGCAATGAACGATTACGAATCAGTACGACGCACCATATCGTTGTATTCGCAATTGATGGATCAGGGGCGGTTCGACGAATTCGGGGAATTGTTCACCGAAGACGCGGTATCAACCTCGATCGCGGGGACGGTCAATCCGGTGTCGTGGACTGCGCATGGGAGGGCCGACATCGTCGCGAACACGAGAAACATCGTCGGCAAGCTGTTGGAGCAGGGCGATGTCATTCACCTTGCGGCGAATCCCGTGATCGATGTGGATGGCAGCACGGCCAAGGCGTGGTGGGACGTGGTCGTATTGCAGATCACGCCCACGGGTTTCACGCCGCTTCGTTCCGGGCGCTATCAGGCGCGATTCGTGAAGTTGGGCGACCGGTGGCTGGTTTCATATCGCACGCTGCTTCAATGCGGGGGCACGGTGCCAAAGGACTTTGAGTGCGTGCCGCCGGTTTGAGTTTGTTCCCGTCATTGGGCTCGCAGACGTCTCAACGCTGAAATCGAGGGCTAGGCGATGCAAGGTATTAACCTGGACGTTGGTATGCTGTTGGGCGTAGGTGCCCTGTTCATTGTCAAGTTCCTGATTCTGCCGCGATACAAGTGGCCCCGTGAGGATTGGCAGCGATGGGTCCTCGCGACGGCAGTCGGTCTTGCGGTGAGTGTCACCGTGAAGGTGTTCTTGCGGTAAATCAGGCGCCAATAAAAACCGGCGTCGGACCGCTACCTTAAAGGCAACGGCGCGACACCGGAAGGGGAGAGGACCTTATTGGCTTTGCTGTATTCCAGCCAGGAGCCAGCCGCTGTTGCCGGAACGCGGTTTGACCAGGTGCCAGATCTCGTCGACCGCCTCGGCAGGTGTGTTGGCTTCTTCGCGGATCTGCCCGGTGAACCGGACACTTACCACATAGCGGGTGGCCTCTTCCGATACTTCAAGCACGTCTGCGTTGATGCTGACAACATCCGTTGTCTGCGGAGCATTGCCCCGTTCCTCGATGCTCATCCTCAACTCGGCGAACATCTCGGGGGTCGTGAACTCGCGGATGTCGTCCAGGTTACGGGTATCGTTGGCGGCCTGCAGTCGGATGAACCCGATCTTGGCGTTGCGCACGAAAGCCGGGACATCGAAGTCCGCGGGAATGTTCGGTACCGACGGCGCGGGGGCAAGGTTGCTTGCCGATGTGCCGGGCATTGACACGTCGAAGGGGCGCGGCGACACCGTGGGCTGCTGCGCCCCTTGTGTGTTGTACTGCAACGCGCCAGCTTCCGGCATCGCGGCTTGCTGGCCTCCGGCTCGACGACGCATCACGAATCCGATGACCACCATGACGACCATCACCAGGAGGCCGATCATCATCATGTTGGCCAATTGCTCACCAAAGCCAAAGTGCGATGCAAGCGCAGCCAACCCAAGGCCGGCGGCAAGTCCCGCCAGCGGGCCCATCCACGAGCGTCCGGGAGCCGGGGCTGCGGCAGGTGTCGCCGGCTTCGCCACGGAATTGGCCGATTGTGCGGGCGCGGCCGCGGGAGGCGTCATTTGCTTCTGCATGCCGGTCGACTTGCCGCCGCCAAGACGGCTTGCGGCATCAGCATCGCTGGAAACCATTCCGAGACCCAAGGTCAGCATGACAACCAGCATTGAAAGTATTTTCATCGAGTACTCCATTAAGAGTGAATCAAACGTGCCGCAGGATACGCCTATTCCCAGCAGAAAGAAAAGCAGGATTGTCAGTACCAAGTGTTCGAAAAAACTGATCTAAAACGGGCCCTTCTGACCGAAATTGACTGCGACAAGAACGATCCCACAGGCCTCCATATTGGGGCGTGACGGCGATTAGCAATGGCGTGTTGCCAATTGCGGCATGCCCCTGTCCCAGTATCTAGAACCATTTGGTAACAGAATGCCGGCATGATTTTTCACCTTGTGAGAAGGGGATCATGTCATGAAGAAGAGCCGATTTACCGCGGATCAGATTGCCTACGCGCTCAAGCAAGCCGAGTTGGGTACGCCCGTTGAGGAGGTCTGCAGGAAGATGGGGGTGAGCGATGCGACGTTTTACGTGTGGCGTAGGAAGTACCAGAATCTGGGGCCTTCGGAACTGCGGCGCTTGAGGCAGCTGGAGGAGGAGAATCGCAAGCTGAAGCAGATCGTCGCTGATCTGAGTCTGGATAAGGCCATGTTGCAGGCGGTGGTTGCAAAAAAGCTTTAAAGCCTTCGTGCAAGCGTGAACTGGTGCCAGAGCTCATGCAATGCTTTGGCTCCAGCCAGCGCCAGGCGCTGCGGGTGGTGCAGATGTCGGCCTCGTCCTATCTGTACCGATCCCGCGCCCGCGATGCCACGGTACTGCGCCTGCGCATTCGCGAGATCACCACGACCCGTGTGCATTACGGCTACCGGCGTGTCCATGTGATGCTCAGGAGCTAAGGCTTTAAAGACAACGTCAAGCGGGTCTATCGCCTGTATCGTGAGGCGGGGCTGTCGCTGCGTCTGAAGCGACCCAGGCGCAACAAAGCTGCCCAACTGCGCCAACCCCAGAAGGGAGTCAGTGCGATCAATAAAGTCTGGAGCATGGATTTCGTGGCAGACGCGCTATTCGACGGGCGCAAGCTGCGGATGTTGACGGTCGTGGACTGCTACACACGCGAGTGCCTTGCGATCGATGTGGGGCAAAGCCTCAAAGGGGACGATGTTGTTGCTTCGCTCAACCGAGTCACGGAGATACGCGGATTGCCCAGTACGATCAAGACAGACAATGGCAGCGAGTTCATTTCCAAGACGATGGATAAATGGGCCTACGAGCGTGGCGTCAAGCTTGACTTCAGCCGGCCGGGAAAGCCGACTGACAACGCCAAGATCGAATCATTTAACGGGCGGCTACGTCAGGAATGCTTGAATGCACATTGGTTCTTGTCTCTTGAGGACGCCAGGCGCAAAATCGACGCGTGGCGAACGGGCTATAATGAGACGCGCCCCCACTCGATCTGCGACGCTTGCAATCAAGACTTTGGTCCGAGTCCCAGCGCGCGCTGGGTCGAGTCGCTCGCGCCCTTGAACTCATAATTCTTTGCATTGAAGCTCACATTGCCGTAGGACTCCACGAACGGCACTTCCTCGACCTGCTTCATCCACGCCTTGCGCTTCATCGCCGCTTCGATGGCGGGTTCCAAGCGCTTGCGCTTGGCCTCGAGGCGGTGCTCATCTCCATCCCGGAACTCGGCCATGATTTCCCTCGCGAAGAGTTCCATCGATTCGCAGTTCCAGTCGTGCGGCATGCGACCGCCCTGGTGCATCAGGATCACCTGGTCGACGCCGGCGTTCTGCAGCGCTCGCAGATGACGCCTTACCTGTTCAGGATTACCAATGGCAGAGGTCGGGTTGTCCGCACCCAGCTGGGGAATGCTGTCCTTGACCTTCATGAACGCGTCCCACGCTTGCTCGCGGCCCGGACGGGCCTTGCCGCCAGGCAGGTAATACTTGCTGACCGAGTAACCGAAAAACTTCAGGTGCTCTGCGCGCTCGCGCGCGACAAGCTCGTCCCGATGCACGTGAAAATTAGTGAGCATTGCGATATTGGCGTTCACGATATGGCCTATGGGCACGCACTCCCTGGCGAGCGTGTCGTAGTACTGATCGACCGCGGCCTTGGCCATGTCGCCGCTGACCACGCTGAATCCGAGGCAGCCCATGCCATTCTTCGCGGCGACGTCGGGCTTTCCTGCAACCCACAACGGCGGATGCGGTTTCTGTGCTGGTTTCGGCACCACATTGCGGCAGGGCATTGAAAAGAATTCGCCCTTGTAGCCCGGATAGGGGCTCATCGCCATCATGTTGCAGATCTGCTCCAGCGCCTCGAGATAGGCCTGCCGCTTGGTCTTGGGATCGACGCCATAGGCCTCCAGTTCCATGCGCGACGCCGATTCTCCGGTGCCGAACTCGACACGGCCCGCCGAAACCTGGTCCAGCGTTGAAATTCGCTCGGCAATGCGTGCCGGGTGGGAAAACGCGGGTGGAAGGCAGGCGATGCCATGACCAATGCGGATGTTTCGTGTGCGCGCAGCCGCGGCCGGCAACCAAGATTCCGGCGCCGCCGACAAGGAGTGGTCATCCAGAAAATGGTGCTCGACCGCCCACATGGCGTCGATCCCCAGGCGGTCTGCCAGTTCCACGTGTTCAAGGGTCTCGCGAAACAGGCGCGTGTCGTCGCCGTCACTCCAAGGCGTCGGCAGCTGGATTTCGTAGAACAGCCCGAATTTCACGTTGCTTTCCTCGGGTTAGTGCTGACCAGGGCGACTGTGGTTTCGCGCGTTGCCCCGCCGTCGGCAAGCTGGCTGAAACAAGTTGCGGCTATTCGCCGCCCGCAACCTGATTGGCGAGCAATCGTCAGGGTATGTGCTTTTCGCGGTCGACCGCGGCCTTGCCGAGAAAGGCCTCGAGTACGAGCGGATGAGAGCGAACTTCGTCGACGCTGCCTCTTAATATGATTTCTCCACGATCGAGAATCACGACGCGATGGGCCACTTCAAGCGCTGCTGCAGCATTCTGCTCCACCATCAGTACGCCGATGCCTTCTTTCGCGATCGCAGCGACAGACTGCATGATGGAATCGATGATGACCGGCGCCAAGCCCATTGAAGGCTCGTCCATCAGGATGAGTTTGGGATTGGCCATCAGCGCGCGACCGAAGGCGAGCATCTGTTGTTCTCCGCCACTCAGCAGCCCGGCTGATTTCGCACGGCGTTCGGCCAGCACGGGAAACATCGAAAATACGTGGCTGATGCGTGATTTCTGCCAGGTCTTCGATTTTTGCGTATAGGCGCCGATCAGCAGGTTCTCTTCGACAGTCAGGGGGGCAAAGACGCGCCTGCCCTCGGGAACGAGAACGATACCGCGGCGGGCGATCTGATACGGCGCGGATCCGGTAATGTCATGGTCACCCCATTTGACGGTACCCGATCCCAGTTTCGCAAGGCCGACGACGCCCTTGAGCAGGGAACTCTTTCCCGCACCGTTGGCCCCTAATACCGCCAGTATTTCGTTATCCCCGACTTCAAGATCCACGTTACGGACTGCAACAATGCCACCGTAGCGAACGGTGACTTTGGAGAGGACCAGAGCGCTCATCGGTGCCGCTTCCCGAGATAGGCTTCCTGCACGTCGGCGCGCTGCACCACATCGGCAGGCACCCCTTGGGCCAGGATACTGCCGGAGTTCATGACATACACTTCGTCGCAGACATCGACCACCAGCCCCACATCGTGATCAACCAGTATTTGGGTCAAGCCTTCATCGCAGAGGCGCCGCAGCAGTGCGCCGATTTCCTCGCGCTCCGTCTTGGTCATGCCGGCAGTGGGTTCATCCAGCAGGAGAAGGTCCGGACCACCCGCCAGGGCGCGGGCGATCTCGACCCGCCTCTGAATGCCGTAGGGCAGCACGTCGGGCTTGATCTCCTTGTATTCCTCGATCCCAAGCCGGACGATTGCGTTCTCGGCCGCGTTGCGTACCGCTCGTTCTCGTGCCGTCGACCAGCCTGGCACAAGCCATGGAGCGAAGATGCTTGATCCAAAATGCCTGAAGTCGGCGCCGAGCATGACGTTGTCGATCACAGAGAGAGAGGGGAGCAGTCGAACGGTCTGGAATGTTCGGGCAATGCCCATGTGGGCGACTTTGAACGCCGGCAAGGCGGTGTAGTCGCTTTGCCGGAAAGTCATCGTTCCCTCGGTCGACTTGGTGAGCCGGGAGATTGCGCCAAGCAAAGTGCTCTTGCCGGAGCCATTCGGGCCGATCAGCCCATAGAGCCGCTTGGGTTGAATCTCGATCGAAACATTGTTGACGGCAATCACCCCGCCAAACCTTACCGTCAACGCAGAAGTTGTCAGGAGTGCGGTCATGATTTCTTGGGCGTGCTCAAACCGCTTGCTTCCGGTTTTGCGTTCCTGCCGCTCCACAACGCTTTCCAGGCGCGACGCACCACGGCGACCAGTCCATCAGGCGCGTACATCGCGATCACGACCACAATCAGGCCATAAATTGCGTCGGCCCATTTTTCCAGCGGTCCAAGGTAGACCGGCAACCACACGACAATCAATGCACCGGCGACCGGACCAATCCAGGTGCCCACCCCCCCAAGGATCACCATGGTCAGGGTGGTGACGACCAGCCTGAAGCTGGTGGTTTCCGGATCGATGGCAGTGAACGTCAAGACAAAGAGGGCTCCGGACAGAGCCCCGAGCACGGTGCCTAGCGTAAATACGAACTTGCGTTGCTTGAGGACATCCGTGCCCACCGAGAGGGCCAAGTCCTGGTTTTCCCTCAGCGCCTCCAAGCCGCGTCCGAAATGGCTGCGTTCCAGCCTGTGCATCAGCACCGAGGCGACGACGAAGATAATGACCATCACCGGCGTGTTCGCCCAGTAGGGGATCGAAAAGAGGCCCACCGCCCCGCCGGTCAACTCGCCGCCGTTGCTCGCGAACACGCTGATCATCAAGGTAAAGGCAATGGTCGCCATTCCAAGGTACAGGTCGCGAAGGCGAGCAAGCAGCATGGCCAACAGGTAGCCAGGAAGTACCGCGGCCAAAGTGACAATCAGCACCGCCAGTGGCCCCGGAACGCCCCTGATTGCAAGGATGGCTGTGGCGTAGCCGCCGAGGCCGAAAAAGCCCACCCCCGCAAACGAAAACACTCCGGCCCTCAAGGCCAGCTGCACGCTGTACGCGAGCAGCACGTAGATCATGGAGGTCTGGATGATGATGGTGTGCTGACCGTACCACTCGATCATACGCGGTCGGCTTTCTCCGCCGGGATGATCCCCCGCGGACGAATCAACAGCACCAGGATGATCATTCCGAATGCGATCGCATCGACGTATCCCCCGGCTGTGAAATTGAGAACGATCGATTCGGCTGCGGCGAGGAACATCGCTCCGACCAGCGCGCCCCATACGCTTCCGACCCCGCCGAGCACGATGATCGAGAATGCCTTGAGCATCAGGGAATCGCCCGCTTCAGGACCGATTGCGCCAAGGTAGACCGTAAGGAGGATGCCCGCCAATCCGGCCATTGCCCCGGCGATGAACATCGCAATTGCCGACAGCGATGTCGGATTGACTCCCATCAGCCCGCAGGTTGCCGGGTCGTATGCCAGGGCCCTCAGTGCCCGGCCTGCGCGCGAATAGCGTATCCATAATGCCAACGCCACCACGAGTCCAACACCCAGGAACACGATCATGAACTGCATGTTGGTCACCCGGATCGGGCCAAAAAAATACGGAATGGTGGTAAACGTCTGTGGGGTCAGTCCGAAGTTATGCGATTCCAGCGTGAGATTCCGCGTCACGGAAGCCAGTATCGCGGCCACACCGAGGCTGGCGGCGAGCATCAGCAATTCGGCCTGCCGCTCATCCCGGGAGATCTGGCGGATACGCTTGAAGACAATGGCATCGATCAGCAGGGTCAGAAGCCCCGCCCCAAGCATTCCCAGCCCGACGACCAGTGGAAAAGACAGGCCGAACTTATGCGTGACCAGGAAACCGATCAGGCTCGCAAAGACGAACACCGCGCCGTGCGCAAGATTGAGTACCTTGAGCGTGCCCCACGCCAGCGTCAGGCCCAGGGAAAACAGCAGGTAGATCGAGCCAAGCGTCAGCGCATTGATGACCTGCTGCACTTACATTTTCCTTGTCAGGCGCTGTTAGCGAACGGGAACCTCGGCGCCATTGCGCCATTCGACCACGGTCCCCGCGCCCGCCTGCTGCCTTCCGGAAAACTTCACCACACCAGCAGCACCTTCAAACCCTTCGGCTCCGACGGCATCCAGCCCCTTGATCACCGCATCAGGATCGACGCTATTGGCTTTCTTCACGCCCAGGGCTGCGAAATGGACGGCGTCATAACCTTCGGCGGAAAAGAAGCCCGGAACCTGTCCACCGTATTTTGCCTTGAATGCCGCGACGAATTTCACGGCGCCAGGGTTGGTCTGTGCGGCGTTGAAGTCCGTCGACCATACAATTCCGTCGGCCATGGCACCCAGGGGGGCGAGGACGTTTCCGCCCATGCCTTGCATTCCCACGATGCGTCCCTTGAACCCGTTCTGGCGCAACTGTGAGACGCCAGTCACGGTGCGTCCGGTGAGCAGCATCACAAGTGCGGCATCCGGACGCGATTCGATCATTTTGGTGATTTGGGTGGAGATGTCGGTCGACGTTGTTTGAGTCTCTTCGTCGAGGATGATGGAAATGCCGGCTTTCGGGGCGAGGTCCTTGTACACCACCCGCAGGTCGTTGATCGTCGGAATATTAGTGTCGGTCAGTATTGCCAGGCGCTTGATCCCGTTTTTCTTCATCCAGTCCACGGTAAGGTGCTGGTAATCCAGTTGTATGGGTGTGGCCCGGTAAATGAAATTGCCGGCTTCCAAGATGCCCTTGCTTCCGGCCTGGGTAAAGATCACGGGTTGGCGGCCCCGTTGCGCAATCGGCGCCTGGGCGATGGCGACGTTGCTGGTTACCGACCCGAAAACGACTGCGTTACGCTGTCCGATGGCCGTGCTCATCAAGCTCGCGCCTTGGCCCGGGTTGGTTGCCGAATCACGGTAGGTCATCTCGATCTTGCTGGCACCGAGAAGGTTGCTCTTGTTGATTTCCTCCACCGCGAGGTCCATGCCCAGCTTGGTGTCGGAGCCCGGTTTCCCCGCAAGACCGGTCAGATCCTGGATCGAGAGAAACTTGATGGGATTAGGCAGGCCGGCGTCGGCAGCAAATATAGGCGCGGCGATTGCGCTCGCAACGAGTGCACCGCCGGCAACGAGGCTGCGCAGAATTCCGTTTTTGGCAATAGTCATGTTGATTCCTCCCTTGGTTCCAATTGGCAGAGATCCGTTAATTGATGCGATGACGCCGCCAGCCGTTGGCGAGTAAATGCATAAGGAGCGGCTGAAGTATCCTTGTGCCAACGACCATGTCTCCCCGGCATGCGGTGACAATGCATACAAATAAAGTGACCAAGCATTGCCACGACCCCCTAGACCGCGGCAAATAGTGTCACAATTTTTCCGGGTCGGCAACGTCAATTCCGGTACGCGCAGCCGGCGTGCAATGGCCATATTTTTAGAGGGGGAGTTCTATGGCGGACAGGATGGCAGGCAAGGTGGCCATCGTCACGGGTGGCGCATCGGGAATTGGCGAAGCTGTCGCGCGGATGTTCGTCAAGGAGGGCGCGCACGTCGCCATTGCGGACATACAGGACGCGCTGGGCGGGCGCATCGCGAGCGAACTTGGCGATGCCTGCTTTTATTCTCACGTGGATGTCAGCCAGTCGGCAGACCTGAAAAAACTCGTTGCTGACACCGTGAGCCGCTTCGGCAAGCTCGATGTCATCGTCAATAATGCGGGCATCCTCTATCAGGGAAAGACCATCGTCGATCATTCGGAGGAAGACTTCGATCGCACTTATGGCGTCAATCTGAAGGGTGTGTGGCTCGGCATGAAGCACGCCATTCCTGCTATGGAGAAGAGCGGTGGCGGCTCGATCATCAGCATCAGCTCGATTGCGGCTGTCATGGGCAACGCGGGACAAAGCGCCTACGGGGCAACCAAGGGCGGCGTGGTCCAGCTCACGCGTCACTGCGCCGCTGAAACTGCCTCAAAGCGCATTCGCGTGAACTGTATCTCGCCGGGCACTGTCGTCACCGCCATGTCCCTGCAGCAGCGACCGGGCAAGACCATGGCGCAGATCCTGGCGGAGGCATCGGGGCGAAATCCGCTGGGCCATGCCGGAGTCCCGCAAGACATCGCGTACGCTGCGCTGTGGCTCGCATGCGACGAGTCGGCATACATTACCGGTCAGAACATCGTCATCGACGGTGGGGTTACAGCGATCCGGCGCACGTCGCTAGGCTCGCAATAGCCTGCGATCAACAGGAGAACGCCATGCGCGTGATGGAGGTTAGCGGTACGGATTTCAATTCGCTGCGATTGGTCGAGCGCCCGGTGCCCGAGCCTAAGCGCGGCGAGGTGCTCGTGCGCATCATGGCCGCCACGCTGAATTACCGAGACCTGCTAATGGTGCGGGGCGGTGGCACGTCGATCCGCTCGCAGACCTACGTGCCCTTATCGTGCAGTTGCGGCGTAATTACGGCCGTTGGCCCAGGTGTCACGCGTTTCAAGGCGGGAGACCGGGTTGCGCCAACCTTTTTTCCGGATTGGGTCTCTGGACCGCGCACCGACCCTGATGTGGCCCGCTCGCTGGGCGGGCCCATAGACGGTGTAGCGCGCGAATATGCCTGCTTCCCGCAAGAGGCGGTGGTCCCGGTGCCCGACGCGATTGGCGACCTTGAGGCGGCCACGCTTCCCTGTGCGGCGCTCACCGCGTGGAGCGCGCTCTTCGTCGCGTGCGCGACCAAGCCCGGTGACTTCGTGCTGCTGCAAGGCACGGGCGGCGTTTCGATTGCAGGATTGCAACTGGCCAAGGCTGCAGGCGCCACTGTGATCATCACTTCATCGTCGAATGCGAAACTCGAGCGCGCTCGCGCACTGGGTGCGGACTACGCGATCAACTACCGCGACACGCCGGAATGGGGCGTGCGGGCAAAGGCCATTACCGGGAATCGCGGCGTGGATGTTGTGCTCGAAGTCGGCGGTGAGCAGACGCTCGCGCAATCCGAAGCAGCCCTCATGCCTGGCGGGGCCATCGCAGCGATAGGCCTCCTTGGAGGCGGTCGCATCACGTCCGTGAAAGACCACTTGTCCAAGCTGCACTATATCCGCGTAGGGAGTCGGGACCAGTTCATCGACATGAATCGCGCGATTTCGGCAAATGGCATCAGGCCGGTCGTGGACAAGGTATTTCCTCTCGATCAACTGGCTGCAGCCATGCGGGCATTGCAGTCCGGGTTGGTCTTCGGAAAAGTGGCGATACAGCTTTGATTCGCAGAAGTCGCGGCATGGAATCCTGCGACATCAACGGTAATGGCGGTCGGTTCCCATGCGTGGGGGCGTCGGAGGATGCGTACCGCAACCTGTTTCCTCAGCGCACTGAATAGCACTTCTTTCCCACATCGTAATAGTTTCGACGCGTCGCGAAATTGCCCCCCGTGACCACCATCATGGTGTTGTCAGTGATGGAAAGGGTCTCGTGAATGTCGTGCGGTGGTGGTGCGGTTAGCGCCACGTCTCCCGGTCGCATGATCCGGTCTTCGGCGACGCGCAGGTCGGCATGTAACTCGCGGCTCCCGTCATCCATGCGCTCAAAGCCGCGGTATTGGACTTCACCTTCATATACTGCGGTTGCGAGCCAGGCACCATGATTGTGTGCGGATTCGTGCTGACCGGCGTGTGATTTTGCCATCGCAATCATCAGGCACGGATCGAAGTACAGCATGCATGCTGCATCGGCATGCGCCGAGGGGCGTTTTTGCCCGGCCTCGAACAGGCGTGGCTGCCGAAGCAGTTCCCGGATTTTCTCCGCAATTTCCTTGCGGAACGGCGTGGGGTCTCCGTCACTTTGGGCCAGGTACAGGTGAATCTGGTGCGCGCAAGTACGTACGGCCTCCGATACGGAGTGCAGTGAAATGGGTGTGTTTATGTCCATTGGACCCTCGGGATGGTTTAAGGGCGGCCTATTTTGAGTCGAGCAGCCTTAGAATCCGTTCGCGATTTTCGCGTGTGCCGGGCGCCTGGTAAGCGCGGGGCAGATTGGCGGTATCGTAGACCGACACATTCCCGGGATCTGCATTGACGATTTTGTTGCCGTCCCGGCCCATGATCCAGTTCGCGAACAGGCGGGCTGCGTTCGGACGCTTCGATTTGTCAGGTGCAGCGAGCAGCAGGATCTGTTCGACTCCGGTCGTGAAATCCGGTTGGTAGAGATCTATCGGCGCCCCCTTGTCCTTCAGCCCTGCCACCATGGACCCGACAGCCGGGAACATCACCGCCCCCTCTCCGGCTGCCAGGGCGTTCATTGCGGGAACGCCGCCGTTGTACCAACGTGGTTCCAGGTTGCGGATCCTGGACATGTAATCCGGGCCGTACTGCTTGAGCAACAGTTCCAGCATGTCCATGTACGAAGGTGATGCGTTGGCAAACGAAGTAAACAGGATCTGGCCCTTCAAAGCCTGGTCGGTCAGATCCGCCCATGATTTGGGTGCCTGGCCGGGCTTGAATTTGGTGGTGTTGTAGGCAATCAGCCAAGGCGATACTTGGACGATGACGGCCGCTCCGCGCACAAATTGCTTCGGGAACCCGCCACTGCGCAGGATCGGCAAGTTGGCATCCTCAACGGGCTGAAGCCAGTTCTTGGACAGCCCCTCGGCGACAAACTGCTCGCTACCTGCACCGGTGTCAATCAGCAGGTCCGCCGCAATATTGGACGCCTGGGCTTCGGCGCCAAAGCGCTGTTTCAATGCAGCCGAAGTGAGCCGGACAAATTGCGCGTCGATGCCATACTCCTTCTTGAAGGCGTCCGACGTGCGGCGCGCCACGTTTTCCGTGGCGGTAAGGTAGTAGGTCAGCTGCCCCTCACGCTTGGCATCGGTGACGAGCTTGTCCATGTCAATGGCGGCGGGCTTGGGCTGTGCGATGCTGTTTTTTACGGTCGAAAGTGAGAACATCAGAGCGAGAATGCAGGCGATGACGGCCTGGTGGAAGAACGCCGCAGTTGCGAGTGCCTTGGCGGTTGTTGAAGCTGGATGCATCACATACCTCATTTGGCTTATCCGGGACAGACTGCAAGTATCTCGGGAAAATTCTACTCTCATGAGGAACGGCCGTTTCATCGCGTTGCAATAGGGGATTCATGTGGATCTTGGACTTGTAGGAAAGAAAGTTGTAGTAACGGGAGGCAGCCGTGGTATCGGCCGTCACATCGCTTTGGGTTTTGCAAGGGAAGGCGCCAGTGTCGCAATTTGCAGTCGCGGTCGGGGGGCGATCGATTCGACGCTTTCGGAACTGCAGCAGCTCGGGGTGGTTGCGTATGGCATTGAGGCGGATCTGGACAATCCTGAGATTCCGGCCAAGGTGATGGACGATGCCGCTGATGTGCTCGGGGGCATTGATGTGCTCATCAACAATGCGTCGAGCAACGTCACTGGCGCTGGCGGCATCGAGTCCATGACCGAAGCGACGTTGCTTCAGCGAGTCGTGGGCAAGGGGTTTGCCGCGATTCGCTGTTCAAGGGCTGCCATCCCACACATGAAGCGAGCCGGGGCTGGGCGAATCGTGTTCATTGGAGGAACGTCTGCCAGGAGTGCGCTGAGGCCATCGGAAATGCCCTTGGGCGGATCCGGCATGCCAGCGGGTCTGGGAAACTCCATGCTCGCCAATTATGCAAGGCACCTGAGCATGGAGCTTGCGAAAGACAACATACTCGCCAACATTGTCCACCCTCACCTGACGCGGACCGATCGATTTCCGAATCTGGTGGCAAGGACGATGGAGCAACGCAACGTGGGGGAGGCGGAGGCCAAAGCAGTGCTTGCGAGCCTTCTGCCCATCGGCCGAGTCATTGAGCCTGAGGAGGTCGCGGACCTGGTTGTTTTCCTGTGCTCGGCACGCGCAGCGGGCATATCCGGCCAAGCAGTGGCGGTGGACGGTGGGGCAGGAGGAAATATCAGCTACTGATGCATGGATCGTAAAGGGGGGGGCTGGAACGAATGGATTATCGCCTTCGCGCCGCCCAGGTCAGGGCCGACTGGCCGATCAGGGCCGAGAACACCATCACTATTGCCAGCGGTAACACGGAGGCGCCATGCCACGCACCCACGACGATTGTGCAGAGTGCGCCGAACGCCAGTTGCATCGAGCCGTAGAGGCCGGATGCCGCACCGATGGAAGCAGGGTCCGCACTGACTGAATTGGCAGCGCAATTGGGGTTGACCAGTCCCACACCGATGGCTAGCAGCATGGCGGGGCCGATGAAAGTGGCCACCGACAGTCCGCCGGCAATGTGCACAAGCAACAGTAGAAGCGCGCTTGTCAGCTCCACGTGCATGCCCAGTCGTGCAATCCGGTGCGAACCTAGCCGATGGACAAGGCGGCTCGATGCATAACTGCCGATGGCATTTCCAACGACGATCAGCAGGTAGCAAGGGCCCACCTCATGCAACGGCCGCTGAAGCACGTCCACGATCATAAATGGAAGCACCGCAAGGTAGGCGAATAGGACAGATGAAATGCTGCCTGCGAGCGCGTACCCGAGAAACTGCGGTATGCGGATCAGCTTGCGGTAATTGCGCAACATCCGCGTGAATCCGAGCTGGTTCGTGCACTGCAGATGGGTTTCGGGGAGCGTCAACGCGGTAAGGATCAGCAGCGTGGCGCCGACGCCGGCCAGCACGCCGAAGATGGGCCTCCAGCCGACCCATTCCGTGAGATAGGCGCCGATGGCAGGTGCTATGGCCGGCGCGATGGTCAGCGAAACACCGAGCGTGGCCATCGTACCTGCCGCTTTCTCGGGAGTGGTGCCGTCCCGGACCATCGCGCGGCCGATGACCATCCCGCCACATGCACCAAGGGCTTGGAACACGCGCGCGACGATCAATGTGCCCGCAGTCGCCGCAAAGGCCGCGAAGATGCTCGAAAGTACAAATAGGAGCAGTCCGGCCATCAGCACCGGCCGTCTCCCATAGCGGTCGGACAATGGGCCGTACAGCGGTTGCCCTACCGCAAGACCCACCATATAAAGCGTGATCGTGAGTTGAATGATCCCGGGCGAGGTCAGCAATTGCGTCGCTGTCAGAGGCAACGCTGGAAGGAATAGGTGCAGCGGCATGCTCGCCAATGTCGTTACCGAAACGAGCAGGGGCATGCTGGGTCGGGCGGAATGCGGGAGGAGTGGCTCAGAGAGGATCTTCAAGACGAGCGTATTATCGCTCAGAGCCTGCGCGGGACTGGAGGATGCAACTGCAACTGCGAGCGCGGGGTGCAGTGTGTAACGGCTGCAACAGGGGCAGGCTCGGGAATTCGCCAGTCATTGTCGTGCGGGCGCATGTAACTACGGGGGCGTGGGGCAATTGCGATAAAGTGTCCCGTCTTGCTGGTCGTTATTCCATCCCTATGAAGTCTCGCTTACGTGACCTCCCGCCAACCCGCCCTCCCACGCAATTACCCCTGCCCCTGCGGCAGTGACAAGGCCTATGCAGCCTGCTGTCGGCCGTGGCACATGGAGTTTGCTGAAGGAGTTAATGCACCCACGCCCGAAGTGCTGATGCGCTCCCGCTACAGCGCCTATGTCGTGGGACAGATCGAATACCTCCTGGGTACCTGGCATCCGTCTACGGCGCCCGGTGAGCTGGAATTGTCACCCGTGAAGTGGCTAAGCTTGGAAGTTCGCCATTCGGAGGAGACGGGTGATGCGGGGGTTGTGGAGTTTGTCGCGCTCTTTCGCGTCAATGGCCGTGCGCAGCGCATGCACGAGATCAGCAGCTTCGTGCGCCAGGACGGGCGTTGGTATTACATCGATGGGCAGATGGTGGCGAACGAGGGGTAGGGCGGTTTTTACATGTCGTACTATTCGGGTTGGATCCCAGCGCCCCCGCCACCGGTTCCACCTTGATATGTGAATATCATGGCTCCCCTCTCCTAGATGCCGAGCAGCCGTTTGATGGTCGGGTTGTCGATGTTCTCGCGCGGTGACTTGTAACCCGAGGGCATCGAGCGCGTGTCATAGATCGACACGATGCCACCCGATACGGCGTTGATGACCTTGTTTCCCTCTTCGGACATCATGTAGTTGGCCAGCAGCCGGCCGGCATTGGGATGCTTGCTGCGATTTCTCGCGACGACGAATATCTCAGATTCCGTGCTTGTCGTCACATCGGGTATGAACCGGTCAACTGGCGCGCCCTTTTCTTTCAGGCTTGCGGTCAGTGCGGTGACCGTGGGGAGCGCGAGAATGGCCTCCCCCGCGGCCAATGCCTGCGTTCCCGGCACGGCGCTGGGAACAAATCGCGGCTTCAGGTCGCGCAGCCTAGCGAAGAAATCTTCGCCGTAGGTCTCAAAAAGCAAGCCCCAGAACCCGATATAGGCATTGGAGACCAGCGGGTCCGGGATCAGGATCTGGCCGCGGAACTTCGGATCGAGCGTCTCCGTCCAATTCTTCGGGATGTCGGCCTGCTTGATTCTGTCGGTGTTGTAGCCGATGACCCACATCCCCAGTTCAACGACGGCGCTGTTCTCTCGCATGAAGCGGACGGGAAACCGCCCGCCCTGTAGGGCAGGAAGCCCGGAGCGCGGCAGCGGCTCGATCCATCCGCGCTTTACTGCATCGCGCCCGAAGGCGAGGTTGAACGCGGGAGAAGTGCCGACCCAGACGAGGTCGGTGGCAGGATTGCCGCCTTCAGATTCCGCCGCAAATCGCTGGACCATCGGTGCTGGAGACAGCCTGACAAAAGACGTCTTGATGCCGTACTTCGCTGAAAACGCGTCCGAGAGTGCCTTTGCAATGGGTTCCGTGGCCGACAGGTAGAAAACGACCTCGCCCTCGGCCTTCGCGGCGGCTACCAACTGGTCAAGATTGAGCTGCGGAGCGGCCTGGGCGATCGACTCCCTCCAGGGTATGAGCGCTGAGGCTCCAATTCCGATGCTTGCCTTCATCAAATCGCGTCGATCGATCATCGCATTCTCCCCCAACAAAGTTTGGCACTGAACCCTGCGCCGATTCTGCTCCGCCTATTGTCATTCCGGTCTGGCCGGAGGGCAATTGAATTCTCCCTCGGCTGGTGCCTCGCGGCATACGGCGGCCGGGTAGAAGGGTGCTGGTGAGTGTTGCGCGTATTGACGCACCCTGATGCATAATGACTTTTAATTTTGCAGAAGGGGGACGCATGGCAAAGCTCATGTCATTGGTTGGAAACCTAGCGCTTGGATGCATGGCCTCCATATTGGCGCTCCAAGCGCCGGCGCAAGCCCAACCCTTTCCTTCAAAGCCCGTTAGGGTACTGGTTCCGTTTGGTCCTGGTTCAGGAGCCGATATCGTCGTGCGATTCGTTGCCGATGGCCTGACATCGCAACTCAAGCAGCCGGTGGTGGTAGAGAACCGCGATGGCGCGGGGGGGATTCTCGGGGCGCAGACGGTGCTTCGCGCACCGGCGGATGGCTATACGGTCATGGGCATACCGGGCACGACATACTTGATTGCGCCGCAACTAAGCAAGACGCCACCCTTCGACCCGATCAAGGACTTTACGGCGGTTGCCAAGGTGGCTTACGTGCCGATGATTCTCGTTACCAGTTCACAATCCCAGTTCAAGACCATGAAGGATCTGGTCGGCTACATGAAGGCGAACCCCGGCAAGGTAAGCTTTGCCACTTCCGGGAAGGGTGCGCAAGGTCACTTGGAAGCCGAGTACATCATGCAGTTTCACGGGTTGAGCGGGATCGACGTGCCCTACAAGAGCAGCGCAACCAGCATTGCCGATACCGTGAGCAACACCGTGTCCTTCTACATCACGGGCTATGGCTCGGTAGCGGCAAACCTTGCTGCCGGACGGCTTCGCGCGCTTGCCGTAGGGATGCAGGCGAGAATGTCCCAGATTCCGGAGGTGCCGACATTCCTGGAGGCGACCGGCATCCCGAACTACGTCCCGACTTCCTGGTTCGGTTTCGTGGTCCGGACCGGCACCCCGGCTGACATTGTCGAGAGGCTCGAAGACGCGGTCATGCGAACTGCGGCCACTCCGACGGTACGTGAAAGAGTCCAGGGTACCGGCTCTTTCATGAGCATCCAGTCCGGCAAGGAATTTGGCGCGGAGATGTCTTCCGAGAGTGAGAAAATTGCCAGGCTGATCAATTCGCTCAACCTCAAGAACGATTGATTGTTGAAGAAAACTCAACTGCCATGAACGGGGTGCGTGATGCCGTACTTTCCGATCAGCTGGTACGGCAGTTTCGGAAAGAGGGATGGATCAAGGTCGATCGTCTGCTGGAGGAAGATGCACTAATCCGGGTGCAAAAGGCGCTCGACGTCGTCCTGGCGAATGAAGAGCGCTTTGAAGGCGAGCAAGCCTATCGTGCCGAGCCAAGATTCAGAAGCCAGTTTGCGAACCTGAGACATCGTCCGCAGGAGACTCGCGAGCTGAACATTGGGTGGAATCCAAAGCTGGGCGAGGTGGCTCGCATTTTGCTCGGAGTGGAGCATGTCCAGCTCTTTGCGGAAGGCGGCGTCATCAAGCCCGCAAGGCAGGAAGGCGCTCGCGCCACTCGATGGCATCAGGACCTGCCCAGGCAACCGTTCGATCGTCGCGATGCGCTCACGATCTGGATTGCCGCCGAAGATATCGGCCTTGAGCGAGGACCACTTGCATTCCTGCCGGGTTCTCACCGGCTGGGTCCGCTCGGGCGCCTCGATATGACCCTTGACGGTCAAGACGATATTTACGCAAAATTTACCGACGCAGACCTTGAGCTGGTTGGCAGGCCCGTGACACACCCTCTGAGGGCGGGAGACGCAACGATTCATTGCGCGTTGCTTTTCCACTCTGCGGGGTCGAATGAGTCGGACCGACCGCGTCGCGCATGGGCAGTCACCTACATGTCGTCCGAGACTCTCTACAATGGCGCTCCGAGCGGCAGCATCGAAGGTGTGAATCTCAAGCCGAACCAGCCCTTCGATCATAATGCGTTCCCTCTCGTCGCGTGACATCGTCGATGGCGCGACGTCGAAGACGTCGTTGCAATGAGGCGTCTACAATGGCCGCGTGGCTGAGGGATGCTGATACGTGGGCTGCACCGAAGGCCAGTATTGAGTCTCTCTGGGAGACCAGGAGATATTTCAATGGGGAAGCAGAGGCTGGCATGACAGCGCAAAGTGATCGGATGGGTATGTTCGGAATAATTCGCGCGAACTGGGCGGTAGGTGCATCGTCCTCAAAGGTTGCCTTGGTCCTGGCTGCGCTGGCTCTGGCCCTCTGCACGCCCGCGAAAGCACAGGCGCCGGCCAGGATGGCTACGGAAAGCGAGTGGAAGGCAATCGTCGCAGCCGCCGAGAAGGAGGGCAAGGTCACGATCTACAGTGCCGCGGCACCTGCGGTGCAAACGCGCCTCAAGGCGGCCTTCGAGAAGGCGTTTCCGCGCATTACCGTCGAGTGGGCGCGATTCGGTAGTGGCGCGCTCATGGCTAAGGTCGATCAGGAACGCTCCATGGGAGCCGAGGGAGCCGAGGGCGCCGATGTGGTGGCGACGAGCGAAACGTCCTGGATCGACGCGAATGGCAAGCAGGGAATGCTTCGGGCGCCGGTCGGGCCAGCGGTGCGCGAATGGCCGCCCGCTTTCCTGCGCAACGGGATGGCACCCATCCTCGCCATGGACCCGATCGTGATGATGATCAATACGAACCTGGTGAAGATACCGGTCACCGGGCAGAAGGACTTGTTGCGGCCTGAGCTCAAGGGAAAGATCGGCCTTGAGGAAATTGCATCC
>CANJRC010000046.1 GCA_947476535.1 Betaproteobacteria bacterium | reverse complement strand
GGTGTAGGTGACACTCGCCAAATCTGCTGCCGCAACTTCCAGATTGAGCTTCGCCGCCGCCGGCGTGCCGGCGAAGTTGAAATGCCCCCCGCCCACACCGCCGTCCCAAAAACGGTAGCGCGCCATGCTGTCGCCATCGGCATCACTGGTGCTCAGCAGCGTGGACGCCAAAACTGTCGCCCCCGCGACTATCTGTTGATCGCTAACCAGCACCGCCGGGGCGTGGTTAGGTCCTTTTGTTAGCAGCGTCAGCGTGCTTGGGGTGCTCCAGCCATAGCCATCGTTCACCCGTACCTGAACTTGGTCGCTCCCCAGGTTAGCCCCGCCCTGTAGCCAGAAATTGGCGAGGTTAGCACCACTCACCACCACCGCCTGATTCGCCGCCACATAGCTGCCCGCATACCACAACCGGCCACTGCCGGCGCTCGCCGTGAGATCCGTGAATTCCACCCACACCGCCGGATCCCCATCCCCGTCGCTGATTGTCAACGCGGCCTGTGCACCAGTCCGCCATACCAGCGGTGCCAGCGTGTCGGTGCCGGCACTGACTACCGACAGCACATTGCTGGTACGCACCGTGGTCTGCGTCCAGCTCTGCCAAGCACTCCACACCGTGCCGTCGTTAACCTGCGCCCATAAGACCTCACTGCCAGCAACAGAGCCCCCGGTGTAGGTGACACTCGGCAAATCTGCTGCCGCAACTTCCAGATTGAGCTTCGCCGCCGCCGGCGTACCCGCGAAGTTGAAATGCCCCCCGCCCACACCGCCGTCCCAAAAACGGTAGCGCGCCATGCTGTCGCCATCGGCATCACTGGTACTCAGCAACGTGGCCGCCAAAACTGTCGCCCCCGCGCCGATCTGCTGATCGCTAACCAGCACCGCCGGGGCGTGGTTGAATAAAAAACGTGCGTCGGCGCTTCCAAAAACAACGGTCAGAAAGTCGCTTGCAGTGGCCGGCACCACGTTGGCGTCCCAAACCAGATTGCTGACAGTCAACGTTTGCCCCGCATAAGTTAGCGTTACGCTATTCCATGCACCGGATATCAGCGGCTGAGAGGAGTCATTGAGGTCAGCCCGAATAGGGCTTGAAGTGGTAGTGATAATCGATGCGCCATTCCGCTCCCACAACATGCTGCTGATGGTGCCATCCCCAGTCAGCGCGACATCGTTGTAACCGTTAAAGGTGACCGAACCACGGGTGGGCTCGAATACCACCGCTTGATTGACGTAACCAGTACGGGCACCGTTATACGAAGTGGTGACGGCACCAAAAAGTTGAGCCGCCACATCGGAATTCCGGAAATCGTAAGTGAGTTTATTGACGGTATAGGGGTAGCCGAGCAGGTTAGCCCCGTCCGCGACAAATAGGTCGCCGTTCGTCAGTACGCCCGCCACTCGGGTCGGGGACGATGAGGTGTAGGAAGCGATCGGGCCAGTTACATTGTTATACGCAGCGAACGCCCACTCCATCGCGTTCGGCAGGCTCCAGCCTGCATGTGCCTCTGTATAGGCGGTCTCCAACGCCGCAAGGTTTGAAAAAGTATTTCTGGTGACGGTCGCCATGGATATAGCTCCTTAAGAGCGGCCCTGTTTCGGGCTTGAGCAGGAAGTGTCCTAAATGATGAGTGTGTGCGCAATCCGTACAAATAGCGCTAACCATGCAGCGTGCTGGTTATAGGTAAAAGGCGCAGCGGCCCGGCGCGCCTAAACCTTTAACAGCACAGGTTGCCAGGCCCTTTAGGTTTTACTTTGGGTCCCCATTCCCGCGCTAGCCGCGTACCGCGCCACACACGGGAATGCCGCTAAATAACGGCAAGTTTAAAGCCGTGGCGTCTGCGAGTTAGGCGATCGTTTAAGCCCCATAGCAGCGCGTTAAATAGCTCGGTTATATTGCCCATTAAGATGAAATAACCGAGGGCGACACAGTGGGCCTAGCCGCGCGCGGATCACCCTAGCAAGGGCCCGCTTAAGCCTTGAAGGGCGAGGTACACCTACTCAACAAATTTCGGCTAGACTTGCGTTCACTTTTTGAACGCTGTCTCTAAATGGTCGAAAACCGCGAAGAATCCATGACGCTCGCACTCCTGACGGCCATTGAGGACCGCAGCGACGTAACGCAGCGCCATCTTGCCACCCGCCTCGGGATCGCGCTGGGGTTGGCTAACTCCTACCTCGCTCGCTGCGTGCGCAAAGGGCTCGTGAAAATAACGCAAGCACCGGCCAATCGTTATCTCTATTACTTGACGGCGCAGGGCTTCACCGAAAAAAGCCGGCTGACCGGCCAATACTTCGCAGCCTCACTCGACTTTTATCGTCGCGCGGACACCTCTGTGGCACGGGCGCTCAACGACTGTCAGGCACGTGGCGCGCAGCGACTGATGTTTGCGGGCGTGTCCGAACTGGCCGAAATTGCCGTGATTCGCAACCAAGATTTTCGGATAGATATCGTGGGCACCTATGACTCGCGGACAGATCGCACCAGTTTTGCAGGCAAACCCGTTTGGCAGTGCCGCAACGTGGCCTCGCTGTGCGACACGGTATTGCTAACAGCGCTTGAGCACAGCAGCGAGGTTTATCAAGAGTTGGCGATGCTCTTTCACCCCTCGCACATCGTGGTACCGGATATCACCCACCCGCTGCTGCGACCCTGCGATCGTTCAAAATTGTGATGCGGCAATGCGCAGGGCATCATTCTGGAAGCAGACCACTTGACGCGCCGTGCCAGGGACGGTATCGGAAAAGGAGGGGATCACATGGCCTATCGGGCGCCTGAAAAAATTACTGATCGCAAACTGCGTTTCGCGATTCTTGGCTGTGGCAGGATCTCGGACCGCCATGTCGAGGCTATTACTGCCCACCGGGAACGTGCCGAACTCGTGGCCGTCTGCGACACGAATGACGAAGCGCTTGCCAAGGCTAGCGGCGCACTGGGGGTGCCCGGGTTCGACACCCTCGAGCAACTGCTCGCCCACAGCAACGCCGACATTGTGACGTTATGCACGCCCAGCGGACTACATCCGCAGCAGGCGATTCAGCTTGCACGTGGTGGCCGGCATGTCATCACCGAAAAGCCGATGGCAACCCGACTCGTCGATGGCAAGAAAATGGTCGCCGCCTGCGACGAAGCTGGCGTGCAACTCTTTGTGGTCAAGCAAAACCGGCTCAACCCAACGCTGCAACTGTTGAAACGCGCTGTCGCAAAGCGCCGTTTCGGCCGCATTTATATGGTCAACGTCAACGTGTTCTGGACGCGCCCACAGGCGTATTACGACACTGCCCGTTGGCGTGGCACGTGGGAATTCGATGGCGGCGCCTTCATGAACCAAGCCAGCCATTATGTTGACCTACTCGACTGGCTGATTGGACCTATCGAAAGCGTGCACGCGTATACCGCTACGTTGGAACGCAACATCGAGGTTGAAGACACCGGCGTGGCGAACATTAAATGGCGCTCGGGTGCGCTCGGTTCGGTCAACGTGACCATGCTGACCTATCCGCGCAACCTCGAGGGTTCAATCACCATTCTCGGTGAGAAGGGCACCGTGCAGGTTGGTGGCGTCGCCGTCAACGAAATCAAGCATTGGGAATTCGCCGACGAAGACGAAGACGACATCAAGGTCAAGGACTCCAACTACCAGCCGAGTTCGGTCTACGGCGTGGGCCACCCGCTTTACTACGACAATGTGATCCGCGTGCTGCGCGGCGAAGCGCAGGCAGAGACCGACGGTCGTGAGGGTCTGCGCTCGTTGGAGACCCTGATCGCTATCTATACCTCTGCGCGCGACGCACGGCGCGTATCGCTACCCCTCGAATACTGAGCGGTGCCACAGATGAAAAACTACACGCTACACCCCACCGCCATCGTCGACGACGGGGCGGTAATTGGCGCAGGTAGCCGCGTCTGGCATTGGGTGCACATCAGTGGCGGCGCACGCATTGGCAAGGCCTGTTCCTTCGGCCAAAACGTCTATGTCGGCAACCAGGTCGTCATTGGTGACAACGTAAAGATCCAAAATAACGTGTCGGTCTATGACAACGTCACGCTAGAAGACGGCGTGTTCTGCGGACCCAGCATGGTGTTCACGAATGTCTACAACCCGCGCGCAGAAGTCTCACGCAAGGAGGAGTATCGCGACACGCTGGTGAAGCGCGGCGCAACGCTGGGCGCCAACTGCACCATTATCTGCGGCACCATCATCGGCGAGTACGCGTTCGTCGGCGCCGGCGCCGTGGTGAACCGCGACGTGCCTGCCTTCGCGCTGATGCTGGGCGTGCCGGCCCGACAGGCGGGCTGGATGAGCCGGTTTGGCGAACGCCTAGACCTGCCCCTGACGGGCAATGCCAACACCATCTGCGCCCACACCGGCGAGCGTTACGAGCTACGTAATGGCGTCTGTGCGTTGGCCTGACGGCGCGCGCTTATCAAGTATCGAGCAATAGTCATGGATTTCATCGACCTCAAGACCCAATACCGGCAGCTGAAGCCGGCAATCGACCGCCGCATCCAGACGGTGCTCGACCACGGCGCCTACATCATGGGGCCCGAAGTCGCCGAACTCGAGGCAGAGCTTGCGGCCTATGTCGGCGCCCGCCACTGCATCGCGCTTGCCAGTGGCACAGACGCGCTGCTAATCGCGATGATGGCGATTGGCATCAGCGCTGGCGACGAAATCATCACCACACCGTTCACTTTCATCGCTACCGGCGAAATGATCGCCTTGATCGGCGCAAAACCGGTGTTCGTGGATATTGACCCAAAGACCTACAACCTGGATCCCGCGCTGCTAGAAGCCGCGATCACGCCACGCACAAAGGCCATCATGCCGGTGAGCCTCTACGGCCAGTGTGCAGACTTAGACGCGATCAACGAGATAGCCCGTCGCCACAACCTGCCAGTGATCGAAGACGCGGCCCAGAGTTTTGGCGCCAATTACAAGGGGCGCAAGTCCTGCGCACTGTCGCTGATTGGCTGCACGAGTTTCTTCCCCTCGAAGCCGCTCGGCTGCTACGGCGACGGTGGCGCGAACTTCACGAACGATGATGCACTGGCCAAACTGATGCGCGAAATCCGTGTGCATGGTCAAGACCGGCGCTACCACCACCCGATCATTGGGGTTAACGGACGCATGGACACAATCCAGTGCGCGATCCTGCTGGCAAAGCTGCCGAGCTTCCCGGATGAGGTCAAGGTGCGCGCAGCACTCGGCGCCCGTTACACGGCAATGATCAACGACCGCTGCCCCGCCGCGCGACCGCCGCACATCGAGACTTTCAACAGCTCCGTGTATGCCCAGTACACCGTCGAGGTCGATGACCGCGAGGCGGTCCAGCAAAAACTGCAGACTGCCGGCATTCCGACCGCGGTTCATTACCCAACGCCGCTGCACTTGCAGCCGGCTTTCGAAAAGTTGGGCCAAGCATTGGGATCGCTACCCGTCGCCGAGCGCGCTGCTGGGCGCGTGATGAGCCTGCCGATGCACCCGTTTCTCGATGAGGCTGCGCAGGAACAGGTCATCCAGGCCCTCGCGGCGGCAACTTCAAACTAATTACATTCGGAGCAAAGCATGGACATTCGTGGCAAGAAACTTGTGGTCATCGGCGGTGCTGGCCTAATTGGCTCGCATGCGGTCGATCTGCTGACCAAAGAAGACGTCGGTGAAATCGTTATTTACGACAACTTCGTGCGCGGCACCACGGCAAACCTCACCGCGGCACTGCGCGATCCGCGAGTGAAAATTTACGAGGCAGGCGGCGACGTTTGTCAGTCCGATATTCTCGACTCCGCGGTGAAGGGCGCCGAGGGCGTTTTCCATTTCGCCGCGCTGTGGCTGCTGCAGTGTCACGAATATCCGCGTGCTGCCTTCGACGTCAACATCCGCGGCACCTTCAACGTGCTGGATGCCTGCGTTGCGAACAATGTGCAACGCTTGGTGTATTCGTCTTCCGCTTCGGTGTACGGGGACGCCGTCGAAGAACCAATGACCGAAGATCACCCTTTCCTCAACAAAAATTTTTATGGCGCGACAAAAATCTGTGGCGAGGCGATGGCACGTGCTTATCATCATCGGTACGGCCTCAATTTCGTTGGCCTGCGCTACATGAACGTGTACGGCCCGCGCCAAGATTATCGCGGAGCCTACATCGCCGTGATCATGAAGATGCTGGACGCCATCGATCGCGGCGAAGGCCCCACGATCTTCGGCGATGGCTCGGAAGCATTTGACTTCGTGGCCGTTGAAGACTGCGGTGCGGCGAATCTCTGCGCGATGAAGGCGGATACCACCGATCGTTTCTACAACGTAGGCACCGGCAAGCGTACGTCGTTGAAGGAAATCGCCGAGATGCTGCTGCGGCTAACGGGCGCTACGACGGCCATCAACTACGCGCCGCGCAGCCAAGCGACGCTGGTACGCAACCGCATTGGCTGCCCGAAGCGCGCCATCAAGGAAATCAAGTTCACGGCGGGCATAGACCTTGAGGAGGGCATGCGCCGGCTGATTTCATGGCGCAAGTCGCATATCGAGGAAGTAGATGCGCGCCGAGCGAAGGCAGCGAAGTAAAGCGACGGGATAAGCCACGATGTGCGGCATAGCAGGAATTTTGCACCTGGACGGCGCGCCCGCTTCGGCGACGCTGCTACGCAGGATGACGGACGCGATCGCGCATCGTGGCCCAGACGGTGAGGGACACCACGTCGAAGGTCCGTTGGCGCTGGGACATCGGCGCCTGTCGATCATTGATCTTTCTGCCGCCGGACATCAGCCAATGGCAACGCCTGACGGGCGTTTCCTGCTGACTTACAACGGGGAAATCTACAACTTCCAGGAACTACGCACCGCGCTCGAAGCGTTGGGCTGGCAGTTTCGATCGCGAACGGATTCCGAAGTCCTGCTCTACGGCTACGCCCAATGGGGCCGGGATGTCCTGCACAAACTCAATGGCATGTTCGCCTTCGCCATTTGGGATGCAAAGCACAAAGAATTGTTTATCGCGCGCGACCGCTACGGCATCAAACCGGTGTACTACACGCTGGCTGCGGGCGTGCTGCTATTCGGGTCAGAGAACAAGGCCATCCGCGCGCACACGAACTATCGCGCCGAACTCGATCGTGAAGGGCTGGTCGAGTATTTCACGTTCCAGAATTTCTTTACCGACAAAACGCTGTTTCGAGACATTCGCCTGCTGCCGGCAGGCAGTAGCCTGACGGTGAGCATGGGGCAGGCACGGCTTGCCGATCCAGTGCAGTACTGGGATTACGATTTCCGCGAGCCGCAACAAATTGGCGACGAACGCGAGTACCTCGAAGAGCTCGACCGGCTGTTTGTACAAGCGGTGAACCGGCAGCTCATCAGTGACGTCGACATCGGGAGTTATTTGAGTGGCGGCATGGATTCCGGTTCGATTACCGCCATCGCGGCGCGACAGATCCCCAACCTGAAAACCTTCACCTGCGGCTTCGATCTGCGTTCCGCCTCTGGCCTAGAATTGAGTTTCGATGAGCGCGAAGTAGCGGAGTACATGTCTTATGTATTCCAGACTGAACATTACGAAATGGTGCTGAAGGCTGGTGACATGGAGCGTGTACTGCCGCGCCTCGCCTGGCATCTCGAAGAACCCCGGGTCGGGCAAAGCTACCCGAACTTCTACGCCGCACAGCTCGCGAGCAAGTTCGGCAAGGTGGTGCTGTCTGGGGCCGGTGGCGATGAGCTCTTCGGCGGCTATCCGTGGCGTTACTATCGCGCAGTCGTCAACAACGACTTCGAACACTATGTCGACAAGTACTACAGCTTCTGGCAACGCCTCGTGCCCAGCCAGCAGGTGCCTGCGCTGTTCCGCCCGATTTGGGGCGAGGTGCAGGGACTGTCGACGCGGGACATTTTTCGCGACGTATTCCAGCACCACGCGGCCAACCTCACGCGGCCCGAAGATTACGTCAACCACTCGCTGTATTTTGAGGCGAAGACCTTCCTGCATGGCCTGCTCGTCGTAGAGGACAAGCTCAGCATGGCGCACTCGCTTGAAACGCGCGTACCCTTCCTCGACAACGATCTCGTGGATTTCGCGATGCGAGTACCGGTGCAGTTTAAACTTGGAAATCTCACAGAAGTCGTGCGCATCAACGAGAACGAGCCGTCGTCGAAGACCGCGAAATACTTCCAGAAGACCCGCGACGGCAAGCTGCTGCTGCGCCGGATGATGGCGCGCCATATTCCGCAAGAAGTGGCCGACCGCGAAAAGCAGGGTTTCTCGGCGCCCGACGCCAGTTGGTTCAAGGGTGAGAGCATCGACTACGTACGGCGTTCGTTGTACGACAAGCGGGCGCGCATTTACGACTATCTCGATCGCGATACCGTGCAGGGCTTGGTCAACGATCACCTGGAAGGCCGCGAGAATCGCCGATTGTTGATCTGGTCGCTGCTCAATGTTGAGCAGTGGCTGCAGCGCTACTTGTGAAGCAAGTGCTGGGCGGCAAGGGCAGGTCACTGAGATGAGCACGCTGGCAAAACTAGGCCGATTGATAGACCCGGTAGCGAACTGGCGGGCGGGCCGACAGTGCATCAGCGCGTTGTATCGTCATCGCGAACTGGTGATGGAGATGGCGCGCCGCGAAGTGCGCTCCCAGTATGGCGGGCAGGCTTTGGGCACGTGGTGGGTTATCGGGCACCCGTTGTTCCAAGTGTTGGTCTATATCACGGTGTTCGCGTTGGTATTCAAAGTAAAAATTGGCGGCACCCTCGAGATGCCACGCGACTACATCACCTACCTGCTGTCCGGGTTGGTGCCGTGGCTGTGCGCCCAGCTAGCACTGGCGCGCGGGCCAACGCTGATGGTCAGCCAGGCAAATCTAGTCAAACAAGTAGTGTTTCCGATTCAGGTCATCCCGGCCGCCAGCGTGTTGGTCAACTTCATCTTCTTCGGCGTAGGGCTCGTGGTCCTGCTGGCCTACTGCCTCATTCGGCAGGGTTCCTTGCCACTGACCATTTTGTGGCTTCCCGTGCTTGTCGTCTGCCTTGCCTTGGGCTTGCTCGGCATTTCCTTCGCGCTCGCCGCTATTGGCGTGTTCTTTCGTGATTTGAAGGACGTCATTCAGGTCATGGTCGTGGCTGGCGTGTATATGATGCCGATCTTCTACCTGCCGCAGTGGGTGCCGGCCCCCCTGAAGCCGGTGCTCTACCTGAACCCGTTTAGCGCGATGGGTTGGTGTTTTCAGGACGCGATTTACTTCGGACGTATCGAACATCCCGGCGCGTGGATAGCCTACATACTCGGCTCCTTGCTCGTGTTCAGTCTTGGCTATCGCCTGTTCAGCAAACTGGCGGGCAATTTCGGTAACGCGCTGTGAGCGTAATTACTACCCTAGAGCCGACGATTCCAGGGGGCCACCAGCGTCCCGCCATTGCCGTGCGGAACCTGAGCAAGGTCTACAAGCTCTACTCCCATCCAAGGGCCTTTCTGCGAGAAGTGCTGACGGGTGTGCAAAACCATACCGAGCATTGGGCGCTCCGTGATATTAGCTTCGAGGTGCCGCGCGGCGAGGTAGTCGGCGTAATCGGCCCCAACGGCGCGGGCAAAAGCACGCTGCTCAAAATATTGGCCGGCACTTTGCCGAAGACGACCGGTGAGGTCGAAATCAACGGCCAGATTTCGGCAATTCTCGAACTGGGCACTGGCTTCCATCCTGACTATTCGGGGCGCGAGAACATCATTGTCGGTGGGATGTGCCTCGGTATGTCGCGCGAGGAGGTGGACCGCAAACAGCAGTCGATCATCGATTTCAGCGAACTCGGCAAAGTGATCGATCAGCCATTTAGAACCTATTCGAGCGGCATGCAGGCGCGACTCACATTTTCGACGGCAATCAGCGTCGAACCTGACATTCTGATAATCGACGAAGCACTTGCTGCCGGTGACGCCTATTTCGTGCATAAGTGCATGCGCCGCATCAAGGAAATCTGCCTCAGCGGAGCAACCGTATTTTTTGTATCCCACTCGGAAGGCATGATCGCCGAGCTCTGCGATCGGGCAATGTGGCTGGACGAAGGCTCGCTGCGATTTATCGGTGCAGCTGAGCCGGTCACAAAGGCCTATGTGCGGAGTGTCTGGGAAAAAGAAAGTACCCGTAATCTGTTAAGTAATGAGGAGTATCAGAAGGAGCTGGAGAGCACGGCGTCGTCAGGCACTTATGAACTGCAGGAAGGCAATCTGCGAATTAAGCGAGTTTTTGTGGAGGATGAGAATGACAATGAAAGCGGCGCCGTCGTTTCGGGGCAACGCGCCAAGGTGGTGATCGAGTGGGAAGGGGAAGCCACGGCGGAAGGCATCTACGCGAGCTTTCGCATCGACAGCGATCGCCTACAAGCAGTGACTGGTTGCGAAGGCCATGAAATCAACGCATTGATCACGCCCGGTGGCGCTCCGCATGGAAGCGGCAGGATTGTCTTTTCGCTGCCGCGAATGGAGTTGGGTCCAGGGCGATATACCGTCAGTGCGTCGCTGTGTCAGCCGATGATTCCCAAAGACAAAGAGGCCATTTTGCATTACGTTGAGAAGGCCTGCAGCTTCTCAGTGCGTCGAGATTCGCATTGGCCATTGTCCTATATCTATGACCCTCGTTGGGAAGTCACGGCGACTCACACCAACGTGGTGGCCGAGATAGGGTGAGCATGACCGGGGCTTCAGTCCGTCTGGACAACTCGTAGGGGGAGCTAATGTCATCGTCCAACGAAAGCTGGAAAGCGTCGCTGCATTCTTTTTTCGATCAACGCGGGCGGGCACTGCCGAGCAAGCCTAGCCTCGAAGATGTATGTTTCGTCAGTGGGCGCGATTCCCGTTTGTGGAGCGCGCCTGTCCTTTATTCAGATCTAGTCAAAAGCATCCTAACTTCGATCGAGAGTCACGCGTCGTCGACGGTCGTCGAGTTGGGATGCGCAGCCGGATTTCTTGCTTATGGCGTCGCGCCAGCAGTGAAGCGCTACTTCGGCTTCGATATCGCAGCGGGCGCACTAGCGGCGGCGCAGCGTCTGGCTTTACCAAACGCGGAGTTTCGCAAGGCTGACGGCCGAACGCTGCCGCTAGCCTCTGCCAGTGTCGACGCGGCGTTCTGCTATGACGTGATCACCAATTTTCCAGAATTTGGCGATTTCGAGCCACTGATCGAAGAAATGCTGAGAGTCGTGCGCCCCGGTGGCATTGCGCTGATCGGCTCGGTTCCGGAGCGGGCGTACCAGGTGGCTTATGAGGCGCGTGTTGCTGCTTTTGCTGCCGAGCTCGATACGCGTTATGGCCCTGTTGGCACAGGTATCCCGTTGCGTAATGTGCGATTCATCGACAGCGTGCTAGTCAAACTGGGCTTACGGTCAGCACCAGCTGCGCCGTCGATATCCTGTTATTATTTTGACCGCGCCGATTTCGAAACCTGCGCATCGCGTCTCGGCGTCGCGGTCAGGTTCGCCGACATCCATACCCTGAACCCTTATCGTGGCTTCCGTTTCAATGCTGTTTTTCAACGGTCTTTGGAATGAAGCTCGAGATGTTTTCTGCGGTTGATGCGGCAAGCTGGGATCCCATCTGCGAAGCTTCCTCCGAAGCTTGGTTTTTTCATCGCCATAGTTGGGTGGAGATAGAGTCGACTCTGGGCATTGAACTCAATGCGAGCTTTGCATTGCGGAGTGGCGGCGCGCTCGTTGGCGTCGCACCCCTCTATTGCATCGTGAACGGCTCGGAACGCCTGGTCCACTCCGGTTTTCATCGTCATACGGGCCTCGCGCTCGTTGACGGACTGCCGGCAGGCGATGTTCGCGCTGCGCGAGATCAGTACATGAAACAGGTATTTAAGGTTGCAAGTAACTTTGGTGCTCACCGTATCCAACTAAACGCCCATAATCTATGTCCTGCCAATCGTGATCCGCGACGCCGGGCTGAGCTGCCGTTCTGGGTACTCGATTATGGTTTTCATCTTGGACTCGCGTTTGGGCCAATGGGTGTACAAGCGACACCGGGCCTTGCCACCTGCAATGCCGACCAGCTGGTGGATCTGTCCATAGCCGAAGACGCTCTCTTCGCCCTGTTAGAGCCAGCATGTCGGCGAGCCGTGCGCAAGGCGCAAAAAGCGGGCCTGCAGTTGTCGGAGCCACGCGGAGAGCGCGATGCAGAGGTGTACTACTCAATTGCGCTCGATTCGGCAAAGCGTACCGGCGAGTTCCTGCCGCCGTTGAATTACTACGCCCAAATATGGCGGCGGTTCGGCCCTGCCGGCCAGTGCAGGTTGCTTTTCGCGGAGCATGATGGCGTGCCGCAAGCGGCACTGATGCTTTTCGCCGATCGCGCTGCCATCACGTTCGCTGCCGGGGTGGCGCTGTCCAATGGACTTGCGCTCAGACCCAACGACTTTATCCACTGGGAGGCTATCTGCCTCGCGCGGCGTGAGGGGTTTACGCATTACCGCCTTGGGCCGACGTTTCCTGAAGTACCCGACTCATGGCCGATAGCACGGGTTTCGCGATTCAAAAGCAAGTTTGGCGGCCGCGCCGTGCCGATTATCCAGGGCAGCTATTTCCTTGATACGCCCCGCTATCTTGAGCCAGGTATCGAGATGTTGCGGCGGCTCTGCGCCGGCGCCGATCCTGCCACTTCTGTAGGCGATGTCGGATGAACTCAATGGGCCTGCAGCGGGGTTCTTATACGGTCGGTAACGGCAGCATCGTGCGATCTCCCAAGCCTTCTTTCACAGAAATCCAATGATGGAACAAGCCGGAATCGAGCTCTTGCGACATCAGTTGAGGCTGTTTGGCCTGCACGCACGAACCGCGCGCGACATCGAGATAGTAGCGGCGCCTGATGCGGCCATATTGGTGGATCGGCGCTGTGGCCATTTGCTGATTGCCTTGCAACCGCAAGCAGACTTCGTCGCTGCACTCGGCGGCCGCAGCGCGCGAGGCGATAGCGTGTTGGAGTTCGCCGAGGCCGCCGTCATCGGCATTGCACCGCGTTCACTGCATGCGAGTCAGGCGTATGAGTGCGCGTCAGCACAGATACTGCTTCGAGATGCCGACCAGCGCGCCATCTGGTTCCATGTCGAAACCGGTGACGGCGACATCATCGTCATCGGCACGGATCTGATCGGAGACCTCGTCCGCTATCGGCAGGGCGATCCTGCACGTGTCGGACACAATGCCGAGGGTTCGCGCTGGGGCTTCGCCTTCGAACGGCCGAACTACCTCTATGAGGCGCAGCTCGATGCCGCGGCACCGCGGCGCCGCTATGCCGATGAATGGGCCTGGCTGCTGATGCGGTCGGTCGCAGACATCCTGCGCGTAACGCCCGGGCCACTACTGCCGGGCGGCGCGCGCGGTGCGCTGGTGATCACCGGTGATGACGACCAAGCCTGTCTCGACAAGTACGCCGAGCAGCGCCAACTGCTGCGCGGGTTGCCTTGTACGTACTTCATGCACCCGCTGACGAAACATACACGGCGCACAGCACGCCAGATGTTTGACGGCCGGGTCGAACTGGCACTGCATCCCGACGCGCTCGATGCGCCGGCCGCCTATGCGCAGAAGCTCGCGGAGCAGGCTTCGTGGTTTACTGGCGCGTTCGGTAGACGGGCGCGCAGCGTTCGCAATCATGGCTTTCTGAACGACGGTTACTGGAATCATCTTCCAGCATGGCAGGCCGCTGGAATCGAGTTCAGTTCGAATGTGCCGGGCGTTGACGGCACGGTGCTGACCGGCTCGCTGATCCCGACGCGCGTGATAGCCAATGAGGGGCTGACCTCGCATTGGTCAGTGCTGACCGCCTTCGGCGACGGAATGCTGTTCGCGCTCGGCATGGCCGACGCGGACGCCGGCGAACACATGCGGATGGTCGGCCGCGAGGTGCTGCGATCGCCGATTCCCGGTGTGCTGGTCGTCAATTTACACCCGCAGAACGTCGGTGAAACGCACGCTGTGCACACGGCACTACGTGCGATGGTAGCGGATGGCTTCGTGCCCTGGAACATGGCGGAGTGCCTGAGTTGGTTCAAGGCGGCCGATGCGCGGGGTGATGAAGTCGAGACCAGTGGCCCACTGCAGCGACTTTGGTCGCGCGTCGCCGGTCTGGTCAAGGTAGGCCACGAGTGAACATCGCATTCGACCGAATGGCACGCCATTGGCGCGCTACGCAACTAGCCTTACTGCAGCGGCTACCGCCGCGGTGGCAGTCGCGTCTCCTGTGGGAGAAAACGCCGCCAGCGGACCGCTGGCAAAGCTGGGATGCGATGCCGTGGCGGCATCCTTGGCTTAGTCCGGCGAATCTTCGCGCGATGCGCGATTACAGCGCGCAACAGCACCAGCGCTGGCTTGTCGCCGCCACACGCCTGCCAACCCGTGCGTGCCGCTATGCGTTCGTCGGCAATCTTGCAAACAATCTCTACATGCGTGCGCAACCCTTGCGGGAACGTGGCGCTGCCATCGATGTCTTTCTGCACCCTGATGATCATTACGTGATGGGTAATCCTGCGTGGGAGGAGAGCGATACGATGCTCGAACAGGGCGAGACCGACACGCGTGCTCTGCTCGCCGCTGGTGTGCCGCTCAAGACCGTGCCCGGCGTTTATCAGATCCCGTCCTCGGGCGTTTTCGATACCCGCGATCCAACCGTCACGTTCAGGAGCTGGCGTGTCGCCGATCTACTTCGCTTTCCGGAATACCTGCCGTTCAAATCGACGATCGACGCATTGCGGTCATACGATGCGTTGCTCGCAGCGCAAGTGCCCTATTTAGCTTATTTCGCGGGCCGTCCCTACGCTGCCACGCAGTGCGGTGGCGACATCTGGTATGACTGCTCGCGCGGCGACAAGCTGGGGCTCTTGCAGCGTCGGGCCTACGCCCATGCCGCGGTCTATCTCGCATCGAATCCTTGGAGCTTCGCCCACGCGCGGCGCTATGGCATGCATCACTTCGTCTATCTTCCGCTGATCCTCAACGACCGCGTCTATCGGCCCGCTGAGTCGCTCGAACGCGTCGAGTGGGAACGGCGGACCGGCGGCAAATTCTTCGTGTTCAGTTCGGTGCGGCAGAACGATACCGTGAAGGGCACGCAACTGGCTATCCAAGGCTTCGCCGAGTTCGCGCGCGAACGCCCAGACGCACGACTGGTGGTCACCACATGGGGCCAAGATACCGCCAATTATCCCGAGCGGTATCGCGCCTTGGGCATCGCTGACAAGGTGCTGGCACTGCCAATCGTCGGCAAGCAACGCATGATTTCGTATCTGCAGGCAGCGGACTGCATGCTGGACCAGTTCGTGATCGGCTATTACGGGGCGTCGGCTCTCGAAGCCATGGCCTGTGGCCTGCCGACCCTTATGCGCACAGAGGCCAGTCAGTACGACGCGCTGTGCGAAGGCGGCGCGCCCCCGACATTGAATGCATCGACCGCGGCCGAAATCTGCAGTCATCTGCGGGCACTGATGGACGACCATGGGACACGCCAGCGCCTCGGCGAGCGTTCGCGCGACTGGTTTCTCGCCAATCACAGCGCCGCGCGTTGGACGCCGGTGTACGAGGCCCTGCTCATGCTGCTCGCCGCCGATACACGATTCTCATTCGGTGACAGTCCACTGTGCGCACCGCTCGGCCGCGACGAACGCGACTACCACGCGCACGAGCTGGCAACAGCGCCGCGCTTCCCGAACTATCAGTAGCGCGAGCATGAACGCCGGTATTCATATCGAAGTGACATCCCGCCCAGATTCGGTAGCCTATGCAGCGCTGCTCGACACGTGCGAAGACCCGCACATCTACGCGACGCTGGATTTTCATCGTTTCCTCACCGCGGCGGCGGGCGGCGAAATCAGGTATTTGCTGGCCTGGCGTGGCGGCCGGCTCAGCGGCGCCGCCGTGTACTTCACGCGGACGCTCGACAGCGGACTACGTCTGGTCAACAGCTTGCCGTGGTATGGCACACATGGCGGCTGCATCGGACTAGCGGCACATGACAGTGAGCTGAGGACCGCGCTTGCGCGCGCGCTGGCGGCGGCCTTACAGGCCCCTGATGTCATCGCCGGCACCGTCGTGCTGACACCGAGCGAGTCCGCGCAGATCGACGAGTATCTGGCGGCCTTCTCATCCGCGCCGCTGATCGAATCCCGCGTCGGCCAGATCACCGCATTGCCGTCCGCACAATCGGCTACCATCGACGACGCTCTGTTTACCGTCGTGCGGCAAAAGACGCGCAATCTCGTGCGCAAGTCGCTGCGACAGGGTTTCGAGGAGAGCATCGACGACAGTCCAGATGCCTGGCGTTTGCTACACGAAATACATGCGGAAAATATGGCGGCGATCGGCGGCAAGGCCAAGCCCTGGGAGCACTTTGAGGCCATCCGAGCCTGGCTGCCGCCCGCCACCCGTCGGCTGTCGCTGGCCGTGCTCGACGGCCAGCCGGTGGCCGCGTTGCTGCTGTTAGCCTTTGGCAGCACTGTCGAATACATCACACCCGTGATCCGCGCTGCCCATCGCGAACGCCAGCCGCTGTCATTCCTGATCTGGCGCGGTATGCAGTGGGCAGTAGCCGGCGGCTATCGGCACTGGAACTGGGGTGGAACCTGGATAAACCAACATTCGCTCCATCACTTCAAGGCGGGCTGGGGCGCCGAGGATGTCCCGTACCAATACCTTGTCTACGCAAGTGATGCTCATCGGGCGCAGCTGCGCGGCGCGCTGGGCGCTATCTCGCAGCAGGCGCCGTATTACTACGTCTACCCTCACGATCGGCTACCCCGCGATGATCCCGCATAGCCGCCCCTGGATCGCGGAAGCCGATATTGAGCGCGTCGTGACGCAACTACGCAGCGGCATGCTGGCCGAAGGTGCCGCGAGTTCGGCTGTCGAGCACACCCTCTCAGCGCATTTTGGCCTGCCGCACGCGGTCGCGACCGGTTCGGGTACCCAGGCGCTGGCGCTGGCGCTGCGCAGTCTGGCGTTGCCGCCCGGCGCTGAAGTCATGTTGCCGACCTATGTCTGTCCCGAAGTGTTGGGGGTCGTCGAACACATTGGGGCAGTGCCCGTCCTAATCGATATCGACGCACGGTACTGCCTCGACGCAGATCTGGTGGCACGCCGCGTGTCGCGACGCACAGGCGCGATCTTGCTGCCCTACCTGTTCGGGCTGTACCGCGACCCAGCGCCTTTCGCGGCGCTCGGTGTGCCCCTGATTGAGGACTGCGCACAGTACCTGCCGATGCCCGCAGACGCATGCGGACTGCACGGCGATTTGGTGGTCTGTTCGTTCGAGGCAACCAAATTGATCACCGGTGGTGAAGGTGGCGCCGTGCTCACCCGCGATCCGAAGCGCGCCGCGCAGCTGCGCGGCTTCAAGGCCCTAGCCGCGGGCTACAAGCTCAATCTATATCCGCTGTCTGATCTGCAGGCCGCGCTCGTCAGCGCGCAACTGGAGAGAGTGGACGAACTGCTGGGGCGGCGGCGTCTGCTTGCCGCCCGTTACCGCACAGCCTTTGTCGACTATGCATCGCTGGCAATGCCGCCTGAAAATCCGCGTGACCTGCCGTTTCGCTTCGTCTTTGCCCTGCGCGACGCGCCGGATGATGCGATCGGTCAGCTGATTGCAGCCTTTGCTGCGCGCGGAATCGCCGTCCGCCGCCCGGTCGATACGCTATTGCATCATTTCGTGCCCGGCGGCGAATTCCCCGGTGCAGAACGCGCGTTTCACGAAACATTGTCGCTACCGCTCTACCCAGCCCTCGCGGACACCGAACAACAACAGGTGATTGACGTTGCGTGCGAACTGCTCGACAACCTCGCCGTCGTGAGGGAACACCGTGTTTGAACCAGCGCGCCAAGCGGCTTTCGCGAAGGACGCGGAAAACGAAAGTGCGCTCGTAGACCTGCAGCGACAGTTGGCGCCTGTCCACGCGCAACTGGTCGCCCTGCATGCGCATGCAGAGCCGCCGCTGGTGTTCGTGATCGGCATGGCGCGTTCGGGCACCACCCTCGTCAGCCAGTTGTTTGCTGCGTGCGGGTTCGCCTACACCAGCAACTTCGTGGCGCGTTTCTGGCAAGTGCCGACAGTCGGCGTGCTGATCGAGAAACTCGCACTCAAGCCCGGCCCGGACACGGCGCCGAGCTTTCTATCCACGCACGGCGTCACAGCGGGATGGGCCGAACCGCACGAGTTCGGTTACTTCTGGAATCGTTGGTTCGATCTCGGACAGGACAGCCATCAGCTCGATAGTGCCACGCTGGCCCGCGTCGACGTTCGCGCGCTCAAACGCGAACTAGCGGCCCTGCAGGCAATTGCAGGTCCACCGCTGATGTTCAAGAACAACACCTGGTGCAGCCTGCAGGCACGATTTTTGGCAGCCTTGTGTCCGCGCGCGATATTCGTGGTCTGTCGACGTCAACCGCAGTGGATCGCTCAATCCCTGTTACAGGCGAGGATGGCCCGCTACGGCTCGCGCGAGAGCTGGTGGTCAATACGGCCGGCTACTTACGCTACGCTGCAGCCGCTACCTTGGGCTGAACAAATCGCGCGGCAGGTCGTTGATTTCGATTTGGCGATGAATCTGGAGTTGCAGCAGATCGACTCAGCTCGCATCGTCGAAGCCTCGTACGAGGACGTGTGTGCCAATCCCGCGCGCATCGTCGCGCTTAGCAGCGAGGCGCTGCGACGTCTGGACAGTATCCACACGCCCGATTTTTCTGCACTGCCACCAAGCTTCGCATCGAGCGATCACCAGCAGGTGAGCAACGAAGATTGGCGGGCGCTCCGCGAAGCGCTCGCCCGAACAAAAAACCAACGAGATCCTTGACTCATGCAAATCACCACGCCGTCTTTCGATGAAACCGAAGTTGAGGCTGTGCGGCAGTGCCTGCACAGCGGCTGGGTCACGCAAGGCCCGGCTGTCGCGAAATTCGAAAAACTTGTCGCTGCCCGTCATCAGGTCGAACACGCGCTGGCGACGACCTCCTGCACGGCAGCTTTACATCTGGCGACGCTAGCACTCGGGCTCGGGCCCGGTGATGAAGTAATCGTGCCGGCGTTCACCTGGGTGACCTCCGCGCACTGCGCAGAATACGTCGGCGCGAAAGCCGTTTTCGCTGATGTTGACCCAGCGACCTTTAACGTATCGATGCCACACCTCGCTGCGGCAATCACACCACGCACGCGCGCGATCGTAGCCGTTCACCTGTTTGGGCTCGCCGCGCCGATGGACGAAATCATGGCCCTCGCGCGGCCACGCGGCATCGCCGTCATTGAAGATGCCGCCTGCGCGATCGGTACGAACTACAACGGGCGCCCTATCGGCGGCATCGGTGACTTCGGCTGTTTCTCATTCCATCCACGCAAAGTGGTCACGACGGGTGAAGGTGGCATGGTGACGACGAACAACGCCGAATATGCCAGCCGCGTACAGAGCCTGCGCAACCACGGGGCCACCGGGCTCCCGCCAGCCACCGCTGACGAGCCACACGGGCCGTGGACCATGGCCAATTTCGACGTGCTGGGCTTCAACCTGCGCCTGTCCGATATCCAGGCCGCGGTTGGCGTCGCACAGATGGCTAAACTCGAGGCCCTGCTCGCGGAACGGCGCGCCGCTGCGTGTTGCTATTCCACGCTGCTGAGCGATGTCGCGACGTTGGCACTGCCGCCCACAACCAGTGAGGCCGGGCACAGTTTTCAGAGTTACGTGATCCGTCTGCTGGAGGGCGGCCGCGCGCGTCGCAATGCGGTCATGGCGCTGCTCGCCGAGCAGCAAATCCAAACCCGCCCAGGCACGCACGCCGTGCCACGTCTTGGCTACTACTGCGAGAAATACAGCCTTCATGCTGAGGATTTCCCGGTCGCGTGCGCAATGGAGGACACCACTATCACTCTGCCAATTTTTCCGGGCATCTCTGAATCCGACCAACAACGTGTTGTCACGCTCGTGCGGCAGGGACTTGGTGTCTGAATAATGGCGGCAACCGGCAACAACGACCGTGACCCGCGCGCCATGGCCACACGTCTGAACCATGCACTGGGGCGACCACTGCGGGTCCTGCACGTGGGCAACATCGCCAATAATGCTTATCACAACGCACGACTGCTCAACCAGATAGGGATCGAGTCGTCTGTGATCGCCTACGACTACTACCACATCATGGGTTGTCCCGAATGGGAGGATGCCGATTTCGACGGCGGCTTCGGCGACCAGTTCCGGCCGGACTGGTCACAGGTGAACCTGCAGAACTTCCAGCGCCCGCGCTGGTTCGCGCAGGGACCACGCAGCATCTGTATCGCTTATCTCATCGCACGTTGCCGCGGTTGGGACCGGCGTGCGCAGACGTTATGGCGCTGGCTGGAATATGCGGGGCGCTTGCGCCCGGGATCGCGGTTCAAAATGAGTAGCCTCGCGCGTCAACTGCGCGCCCAGATACCGCCTTGGTGGCTGAAGCCGTCTGACCCAGATCTCAACCAACCGAACGACGGTAGGGTCCAACCGGCACTGGCGCCGCGGTCGATCACGGCGAGGCTACGCCCCGTCGCAGCGCCACTCAAAAGGGTGTTACTGAGGCTACGCCCCGTCGCAGCCCGACTCAAAAGGGTGTTACTGCCGTATGAGCTACCCCCCCAGCCGAAGATCTCCGGGGGCTTCAATCATGATGTTTTGGCAGAGTTCTGCCGGGAATTTCCGCAGCGGCCGCCGCTCAATGACGCCGACCTTGCGGCTTACAATGCAGTTATCAGTGAGTGGCGTGAACTGTTTCAAGAATACGACGTCGTGCTGGCCTACTCGACCGATCCGATTCTGCCCTACCTCGCAGGCGTGCCTTATCTCGCGCTTGAGCACGGCACGCTGCGCGAGATTCCCTACCAAGATTCCGTGACGGGCCGCCTAACGGCGCTCGCGTATCGGCGCGCGGCGCACGTATTCGTCACCAATTCTGATTGCCTCGATAGTGCACGCTGGCTCGCCGGGAACCGGGTAAGTCTTATCAATCACCCCTATGACGACCGGCACGCCGCGGCGATTGGCGGCGTGCAGAAATGGCGGGACACCTTGCGCACACGCCTCGATGCTAACTTCCTCGTCTTCTTCCCCACGCGGCACGACTGGGTGGCGGGTACCGGCTACGCCGACAAGGCCAACGATGTTTTTCTGCGCGCCTTCGGGCGTCTGCGCGCGGCGGGCCATCGCGTGGGGATGGTCTGTTGTGCATGGGGCAGCAACATTGAAGAAAGCCGTGACCTGCTAGCGTCGCTTGACTGCTCCGCGCATGTCGAATGGGTTGAACCGATGGGCACCGTTAAATTCGAACGCACGGCGATGGCCTGTGACATCGTGGCTGATCAGTTCAAGCTGGGTGCCTTCGGTGGTGTGACATTCAAAGCGCTTGCCGCTGGCGTACCCGTACTCACACATCTTGACCCTACGCTGTTTAATGCTCAGTTCCCCATGCCCCCGGTCCTGAACTGTCAGAGCACGGAGGCCATTCACGAGGGGCTGCTGAGTTTACTGCGCGATCCCGCGGCTTTGCAGGCGCTCGGTCGGCATTCCCGGGAGTGGGTGGACCGCCACCACAACGCGGACACATTGCTGGCACTGGAAATTGAACAATTCGCACAGCTGGTCGGTGTTGACCTGAACCAGGCTGTTGCGCCGCCCACGCTCGGTCAGAAACTGACCAGCAGCGGCTCCTAAACACGGACTGATCCGAACCATGAAAATATTAGTAACGGGAGCGCAGGGCTTCATTGGGCGCTCGCTCGTAGCGGCCCTAGCCCCACACCATGAGGTATACGCGTTGTGTCGCCGGGAGGCCTCTTTCGCGCCGTCGAACCTCACTGTTCTACGCTGCGACTTGGCGGCACCTCATGGCCTACGCATGCTGCCGGCGCAGATCGACCAAGTGGTGCACCTGGCGCAGTCGTCGCGTTTTCGCGACTGGCCGGCCCCAAACGCCGCGAGCGACATCTTCGGCGTCAACGTACTCGCGACCCAAGCGCTGCTTGACTACGCTCAGCGGGCGGGGGCTTGCCAGTTCTTGCAGGCGTCGACCGGCGGCGTCTATACACCGTCAGCGCAACCCCAGTCGGAGCTGGCGTCGACCGCACCAACCGGCTACTACGCTGCGACGAAACTGGCCGCCGAAGTGCTGGCACGGCCCTACGATGCGGTGTTTGCCACCTGCGCGTTGCGCCTGTTCTTCCCTTACGGGCCGGGCCAGAGCGATCGTCTGATGAGCGACCTGATTGGTCGCGTGGCAAACGGCAAGGCCGTCACTCTGCGCGGCGACGCCGATGGCTTCCGCTTCAACCCGACCTATGTCGACGACATCGTGACCGTGATCGTGCGCGCGCTCGAGGCGCAATGGCGCGGCATCGTGAACGTGGCCGCGCCTGAGACGCTCAGCCTGCGCGAAGCCGGCCGCATTATTGGCGCCGCGCTGGGGCGCGAAGCGGTGTTTGAGATACTCGATTCCCCGACAGCGCTGCCGGTACTCCCAGCACTGGACGAATTACATGCGCGATTCCCGGGCCTGCGCTGGCTCTCTTTTGCCGACGGCGCACGTGCAACCATCGCGGCGCAAATACCCTAACCCCTCCACGCCGACACCGCACCCCCCTTCGATATAGCGAGGAATAAACGACGATGCGATCTGACATTAAAACGCTGCTTTGCAGCCCGACCCAGCAAGGTCTGGATCTTGAAATCTATGAACAGCAGGGGGATCAGATCGTCGAAGGCGTGCTGCGGCAGTCCGATGGTGTGTGGTTTCCGATCATCAACGGAGTGCCCTGCTTTCTCACCGGCGGCCTGCGTCCTGATCACCACGAGTTCGCTACGCGACATGATCTGGCCCCGCCGCCAGCCAGCACTGGCAGCGAACGCGACGAAGAACAGAACAAGACCAACACGACGTTTTCGGACAAATGGCGGCGCTTCAAGCGTTATGGGCTCGAGACCGCACATCAAGATTTCTTGTTTGAGTGGTATCGCAAGAAGCTCGGCCTTGCGTCGCGCGATGATCTTGCGGATTTCTATGCCGGCAAGCGCGTGATTCTCGAATGCGGCCCCGGATCGGGCTTCAATAGCCGCTTCATGGCCGAGCATACGCAGGGTCAGGTGTTCGCACTCGATGTCTCCGCCGCGGCCAATACAACTTACGAGAACACGCAACACCTCGCGAACTGCCATGTCGTGCAAGCGGACCTGATGCAAGCACCTTTCGCAGCGGAATCTTTCGACTTCATCATCGCCGATGGCGTATTGCACCACACGCCAAATACGCAACTCGCGGTCAACGCGTTGTATAGCAAGCTAGCGCCCGGTGGCCAGTTCTATTTCTATGTTTATCGCAAAATGGGGCCCGCACGCCAATTCTGCGACGACCACATCCGCAGCCACTTCACCCAACTGACCCCGGAAGCCTGCTATGAAGCCTGCGAAGGGCTGACCGAACTCGGCCGCGAATTGAGCCGACTCAATGTCCGCGTGACGCTCGAGAAACCCATCGATGTCCTCGGCATTCCGGCGGGGAACCACGACGTTCAGCGCTTGCTCTATTACAGCTTCGTAAAATGCTTCTGGAACGAAGCCTTCGATTACGAAACCAACAACATGGTGAACTTCGATTGGTATCATCCGCACAACGCTTGGCAACACAGCGAAGATGAAGTCGCCGGCTGGTTAGCTGAACTTGGTGTTAGGGAATATCAATTCAACGACGCCAACCCTAATGGCATCTCGGTGCTGCTCCGTAAGCCGGTCTGACGCGAAGCGCGCCGCACCTTGGAGATCCCCAAGTCTTGAATGGTCGCGAAACGAAGCCGCTGGCGGACACCTTTGATGCCGATCTACTGGCGCGCCTGCGCGCCACAGAAGCCCACCTTGGACGGCCGCTGCGCGTGCTGCACGTAGGCAACATCGCGAATAACGCTTTTCACAACGCCACGCTGCTACAGCGCCTCGGCGTTTCCTGCGACGTGTTGTGCCCCGATTACTATCACATTATGGGCTGCCCGGAGTGGGAGGAGGCTGACTTCGACAACCAGCTCGAAGACCAATTTCGGCCAGCGTGGACCACTCAGGATCTGCACGGTTACCAACGACCCCGTTGGTTTGCACAGGGGCCGCAGCTCGTCGCCATGGATTACCTGATCGCGCGTGCTAATGGTGACGTGGCCAAAGCGAACTATCTCTGGCGCCGTCTCGGCATTTTCAACCGGACCCAGGCGAGCGGCCCGCTCGACGGGCTACGCAGTCTCGCGGCCGAGACCCTCAGTTGGGTGCGACGTGGCTACAACGTGTGGAATCATGTAGCGCGATTGCAAGGCTACCTCGAGGATTGGTCCAACCCATACCGCAACCCATGCGGCGTGTGGGGCGCGCGCATTTTGCGCCTAGCAGCACCAACGCTCCTGCGCAGTGCTGTTGCTTGGCAGGCGCTTTCGCGGATGCTAGGCCGCTGGTTGCCGGGCTCATCACGGATCAGACACCACCAAGCGCCGCTCGATACGCGAACCGAATTACTTTGCCAGAGCTTCCGTGTCGCATTTCCTGCGCGCGCGGACCAGTTAACACCGGCCGACGTCGAGCCGTCGCACTGGACTATTGGTCAATGGACCAACCTGTTTCAGCGCTATGACATCGTGCAAGGCTTCGCAACCAGCGTGATCCTGCCGATGGTAGCCAACGTGCCTTACTTTGCGTTTGAGCATGGCACGCTGCGCGAGATTCCATTTAGGGTGACCCCCGAGGGGCGACTGACCGCACTCGCCTACCATCTTGCGCAGCGCGTATTTGTGACTAATGCGGATTGCCTACCAAATGCTCGCCTGATCGCCGGCGATCGAGTGTCGTCGATTAACCATCCCTACGACGAGGACTTGGGGTTCTCGATCCCGATCAACGAGGTTCTACGCGCCCAGTTATGTACGGCACTCGACGCCGATTTCTTGCTGTTTCATCCGACACGCCAAGATTGGGTGGCCGATACCGGCTATGCAGACAAAGGGAACGATATTGTATTCCGCGCGCTGGCGGCGCTTCGGGCGCAGGGGCTACGGGTTGGGGCTGTCTGCTGCGAATGGGGCGCTAACGTCGTGCAGAGCCAGCAGCTCGCTGTAGATTTAGGGGTAACGCCCCACGTGCGCTGGATCAAGCCACAGGCGAACTTGGGCTTCATCCGCATGGCACGTGCATGCGGGCTGGTCGTGGATCAATTTAAACTCGGTGGTTTCGGTGGTGTAACCTTCAAGTCACTCGCCGCAGGCGTGCCAGTGTGCACCAACCTGGATGAAGCAGCGGCGATGGCAAGCCTCGGCACTTTGCCGCCGGTATTAAGGTGCGCCGATGAAACCGAGCTGTTAGGGCTTGTCGCCGCGCTTTATCGAGATCCACGAGGGCTGAAAACTTTGGCAGGCGAGTGTCGTGCGTGGGCCAAAACTCATCACAGTGGCAGTGATGTCATCGCTACCCAACTCCGCTGCTATCTCGATTTTCTCGACGGTGGGCGGATCGCCGATGCATCGGCGGCGGCAAGTTAGCCAACGATGCCGCCACGCGATCCGAGGAACCACGCCAACGGCACAGGGTTAACGAAGCCCGCAGGCCTGCCACCCGTCGTCTTCAACCCGTTCTGGATTTTCTAAACTTCCCCCAAAAACCTGAAGAATAAAAAAGCTGCAACGCAGGGGACGCAAAAACACCACGCCTGACCACGTCCGCCCAGCTAAATCTAATCACGAACTAACCTTCAGAAAGATCAAAAATCAAAAACAGGCCCTGCGAAAACGCTGGTCTGGAATCTCAGTAAAACGACCTGATTTTCACGGGGTTCCGGTAGACGCACTCGAGGCCAACTAGGCAAGCCTGGCCAGCAATAGGGAAACCGTCAGATAGACGCTGTGCGGTTACTGCTGGCGATAAATACGCTTGCACAACCAGCGCAAACGGTTGCGCTCGCGGCGGCGCTCGCTTGCTCTAGAATGCCCCAAGGCAATCTCCCCGTCGCCAACACCAACGCCTTAAAGCCGCACCGGCTTGCGCCCCATCGGCGCGACCTTATGTTTGCTGCGTCGGCGCGTGAAAGCCCCATCACCCACCATGCCCTTAGCCTTCAGGAGCCACACCACGTGAAGACTGTCGCCCAGCTGCTCGCCGCGCCGTTCGCTACGGTGTCGGCCTTAATAAGCGCTCATGCACGCGAACAGCCCCAGCAGCTCGCGCTCATCGATGGCGGGCGCACGCTGACCTATGCGCAGCTGGATGCCCTGATCGACCGCGCGGCGGCGGCGTTGCAGCGCGATGGCGTGGGCCATCATGGCGTGGTGGCGCTGTGCGCCGCGACCTCCATCGAATACGTCGCGCTCTTTATCGCGACCTTGCGCGTGGGTGCTGCCGCCTGTCCCTTGGCGCCATCCGCCAGCGCCGAGCAACTCGCCGCCATGGTGCGCGATTGCGCAGCCCACGTGCTGTTCCTTGACCAGAGCGTGTCGGCCGCACTAGACACCATCGCGGAAAAACTCGAGGTCCGGCGCATCGCGGTGCCAGACGCCGCCCACCCCTCGTTGGAGTCGTTAGACGCCTGGCTAGCGGAGTCCGGCGCGCAGCCGGCTGAGGTGGATGTCCAGCCCGATCAGCCCTTCAATATTATTTATTCGTCCGGCACTACCGGCACGCCCAAGGGCATTGTCCAGCCCCACCTCATGCGCTGGGGTCATGTGCGCCGCGCCGCGACGCTCGGCTACGGGCCGCAGTCCATCACCATCGTGTCAACGCCGCTGTATTCCAACACCACGTTGGTCAGCCTCATTCCCACGCTCGTGTTTGGTGGGACGGCGGTGCTGATGGGGAAGTTCGAGGCCCGTGCCTTCCTCGAGCAGGCGCAGCTGCATCGCGCCACACATGCCATGTTGGTGCCGGTGCAATACCGGCGCTTAATGGATCTGCCCGCTTTCGACACCTTCGATCTGTCTTCCTTCCAAATGAAAACCTGCACCTCCGCGCCATTTTCTGCAGCGTTAAAAGCGGACGTGCTGCGGCGCTGGCCTGGCGGCCTCGTTGAGATGTACGGGATGACCGAAGGCGGCGGTTCCTGTTTGCTGCGCGCCCATGAATTTCCGCACAAGCTTCACACCGTAGGTCAGCCGGCCCCGGGTCACGACATCCGGATCATCAACGAAGCAGGCCTTGAATTACCCCGCGGGGAGTCCGGCGAAATCGTCGGTCGATCGGGTTCGATGATGAAGGGCTATCACAATCAGCCGCAAAAAACGGCCGAAGCGGAGTGGCATAACGCGCAAGGTGAACGATTCATTCGTACCGGTGACAGGGGCTGTTTCGATGAGGCTGGCTTTCTGATTCTCGGCGACCGCCTAAAGGACCTCATCATCAGCGGTGGATTTAATATTTATCCTAGCGACTTGGAGGCAGAGCTGGCCCAACACG
>CANJRC010000045.1 GCA_947476535.1 Betaproteobacteria bacterium | reverse complement strand
AGCTTAGGGTCTGAGGCATACAGCAAAGTCAACGCGGAACTCTGTCCTGGGCCGCCCTCCTCGGAAATATGCCCCGGATGCTCTTTAGCTCCAGCGCTAATCATTACCCCTGTAAGCCAAGCAAGAAAAACCTGCTGATTAATGTAAATATCATCAGGATATTCCGAGTCATAATTGTCTCGTGCCTCTTGGGCAATTAATGCGATTTCATCGTCGACTTTTGCCGAGTCGAAATCTTTACCAACTCTTAGCGTCGCCAAAATCTTGTCAGATAGAATTCCCCTGAGATTATCGAGGGCTTCATACAGCGCGCCACCGTTGCATTCCGCGAATGTCCTGTCTATGAAGGCCACGAGATGCAGACAGTCATCGTTCGAGTCGCAGAAAATGCAAGAAGGCTCTTGCCCAGTGTTTTCATCGACCACTGCACCCATGGTGCACTACCTCCTTTCAAGTGACGCCAAGCGTCCGTGTAGACCGACGGGTTGGGGGGCGTGGCCGCGCTCCTAGCTCTTGGCATTGAATCTTGCCCTAGCGTCATGGATCAGCCGTGCAACGTAAGGAGCAAGAGCCTCCTTCGAGGCTGATGGGCCGACTCTCAGATTCACGCTATCTGACCAATTGCAGCCGTCTTGATCGGGCTCTTGCAAAACGTATTGAACGGCAATTGAAGAGCCGGCCGCATCTTCTGCTTTTTGAAGCTCCGCGGTAAGCCAACCACTAAGTTCTGCAAAGGTTAACAGCTCTCTGGAGTTTGGCATATTGATTCCTTTAAAGGAGAACTCGGAAACTCAGCGTCTCTGTCTTTCAGCGATGCAAGCAGTGGCTCCGGCTGTTCGACCTTCTTGATACCCGCGGGAATACTCAGTGTTGTTCCAGTCACCCTCGACGAGAGTTGCTCTGATCTTGCAGGTTGTGTTGTACCCCCTCCGCAAAACCATCGCTGTAGCCAGCGGGGTACTTGGACCCGCCGCCAGAACCGCAGGCCGTCAACAAAGCGACTGCTAGAAACTGAGCAATCCGTCGAATAGAGGATGCATTGTTCATTGTGACCTCCATGTGTACCCAGACCCCCAACGTGAAAGCCCAGTGGCCGCGTAGCGGCCCATCTGAGGCAAGGGGTTAGGCAGCAACAATGTCACGAAAGAAGCGATGTCCACATCTGAACAACTGAGCGAACAGCCGTACTGAAGTGATGTTTCGTTCCATCGTCGTATGTAACGACGACCTCGGGTGGACTGCCCCATTTACCTTCACCAAACTTTGCTTCTCCCCACCCCATAGGAGCAATGACAATTTGGCCCGCGCTGGTTAGATATCGGTCATCTCGGCTTAACTTGAAATGCTTATGAGCATCGGCAACATCGTTGACGAGGGCAAAATGGCGGTTTGAGGCACGTAATGCCTTTCGGAAGGAGCCGACGTTGCTGGTCCGAAGTATCTTTGCAGAGTCATGTTGAAAAGAGTGCCAAAAGTAGTCGGCCATTTGGTTGAGATTGACCGCGAGGCTCATGGCCCGTTGTTCACTCATCTCATCCCGCTCCCAATCAGCCAGCGCCGGCAATACGTGCTGTCGCATGAACTCGTGGGCGCGAGTTTCGTTCTTAGCTGGCGGTGGAGTCGTCATTGCTGCCTAACGTCTGCCTTCACCGGCGCGAAGCCAGCAAGCGGAGCGCCGCTGGTGAAGCGTCCGGTGCAAGGCATGGTTCGGCGTCAGCGACAGCACCGTACTCCAATTTCAGGGGGATGTTGAACGCAACCGAGTCTACGCCACATGCCTTCCGCACCCCTGGGGCTTGAAGATTCGTTCCGTTGAAGCCGGATACTTCGCCAACTTGTCCACCGGGCGCCTGGGACGGGCAACCAGCTCGCCGCCACAGTTCGGGCACCGGCCACCGAGAACACCCTCCGCGCAGGAACGACAGAAGGTGCACTCGAATGAGCAGATCAGAGCCTCGGTGGATTCCGGTGGGAGATCGCAATCACAGCACTCACAACCTGGGCGAAGCTGAAGCATCGGTTGTTCTCCAGTGCGAAATCATCAGTGCATCGGTTCAGGCACAACGTCGTGGCCGTTCTGTGACGCCGAACGTTGTGTTTACCGGCGCGCGCGTGACGCCGGTTGAGGAAAAATGAAGGCCACTTTCGCGCGTCCGGTACAACTATAGTTAGGTCTTTTCACCGCACTTTGCCCAAGCGTTCCGCCATGCGCGTCTGCCAGCCGGGCCCGGTGGATTTCCAACGCTCAAGGACGTCTGCTGGCAAGCGAAGGGAGATCAACTTGCGGGGATTTGCCGAAACTGGCCTTCCGCCCTTGTTGACTTTCGCTCGTGCGAGCATTTCATCAGTGATCTCGGGAAGCTCCTGATACTCCTTTTGCTTGATCTTGTGCGCATCAACACGCTGAAGATCAGACTTCAAGGAGCGGGGCGATACGGGCTTTCTCGCGTTCATTGGCTTTCCTCATGCTGAACACGTGGCGATCCGCGCCACGCGGTGTGTAGCCCACGACGACCATGCGGCCTTCCAAAAGGCCATAGCAGATGATGCGTCGTTCGCCATAGTTCTTTAGCAGATCGTCGATTTCCACGGTCGTACCGACGAAGACCAAGCGGGCGTCGGAAAAATCCAAACCTCGGTCGACCATGGTCTTTTCTCGTTTGGTCGGATCAAAGAGGATTCGCACGATGTTATTGTATATACACAAACCAGTTCATACAAGACCGCCGCAGCGGCTGAACGAAGAGACCTAACGTGGGCATTGAGTGGACGAGCGCCGCAGGCGCGAGGTCCACTCGAATGATTGGTTATGTCGCGCGTCGCACACGGCGCGTTGAATGTTTGCTGACGTACTCGCTCAAAACACCGTCCATTCGCGCTTGCCACCCCTCTCCAGTGCTACGGAAGTAGGCAATAACCTCCGGACTGTACCGAACTGACACCAGTTGCTTCTTGTTCTCCGATTTCGGTCGACCGCGTAAAGATTTCAGCGGCACCATCTCAGCCAACTGCTTCCTGGTCAGGGGCTTTGCGTCAGGGTCTGCCTTCGCGGCCGCAAGTATTCTTGCGTTTTCCTGGACTGACGGCATACGCAGAGCACGCTTAGCGGAAATTTTTGACATAGTGATTCACCTCTTTGCGCTCGGCATGGCGGAGACTGATTATTCGTCGAACATTGCCCCTATCCACAAAGACTGTGTAATAGAGCGTGTCACCTTCGGGAACGAGACCGATCATCCTGATTTCGTCGTATCGGTACCTACTATCGACCCACACGAATGCCTCGTCCCAAATAAGCTTCTTGGCGTACACCAGTGACAAGCCGTGCCGGGATCGGTTCAGCTTGTCTTTGCCCGGGTCAAAGTCGATGAGCACACAATACTGTAGCTACAATAAATAAGGGCGTCAAGCTTGCGCCGGAGGTAGCGCTGAGAGCGACATAACGTCGTGGTCAACGGCTGGCGCGCGCGGTGGTTGCGAAAAAGCTCAAGGCCGCTTTCGCCTGTCCGTTGCACCTAAAGTTAGACAGCTTCATTGATAAGCCGGAGTGCTATGTCAATATCTGTCGCCACTATCGCGCGCTCGGATTTATGATGCTCGATCGCAATGCCTACAACGGGATTTTGGTTCGGGTCGTTGTTCCCATTTTCGTCATAAAGCAACCATATCGGTGAACCGCTCATACCCGTTGGATTGGGAAACGCGCGTATCTCTTTTTGGGGTGTAACAGTATGCTTCACGTCGAAGCCCAGCACGATGTGGGATTGGGGGGAAACGTCGAGCTGAGAATACTTCGAAGCGGGGCCAGAAACATTTCTAAAAATGCATGGCGCCGATGGCAGGTCCCGCGTAGTCGGGTTCGCGCGGCTTCTTGACTCCGGAAATCCGACCAGCAGAAATTGCTTACCGTCGCGCGGCAGTGCGTTGGCCATTAAAGCGCTAATCGGCAATGGATACTTCTGGACCTCCAGATAAGGCGGCAGCGCAGGGCCTTGGAGTTTGAGGACGCCGATATCAAGGCGATCCGATTTTCTGTCCTTGCCAGGGGGCAACTTCGTGAGCCCGAGATTCCCGGAAAGTTTCCGTATTGTCTTCGGCTCAATGTAGAAAAATAGCTCGTGACCAGCCTTTAGCTCGTCGAATACGTGGGCGGCCGAAATCAGGTAGGAACTTGGCCCAGAAAAAACGAGAACGCTGCTTCCCACGAGTTGTGGTCTACCACCACGACCATTTGCGAAGATCGGGACGATGTGCTTCAACAAATGGTTCGATAGGCGTGCGATTACCAGTGATTCTTTTTCGAAAGTGGTCTGATTCATTGCGTATCGGTTACTCTGTAAGAGAAAGTAACCCGTTCTCATATTTAGCGATTACGGATCGCCCACCACCCGAAGAACGAAACCAAAACTCGACATATACAAGGCTACGATTGCTTTTGATCTCTGGGAATGATTGCCCAAGAAGCTCTGTAAGTTGATCAATTGGACCTTGGAGGATTGACTCGCGCTGAGCGCGAGGAAGTTTGAAGAATGATTCCGGATCGTTGTATTCGCGCTTCTCTTGAACCGCAAAGGTCGCACGAAATCTCATCGTTTTCGGATCGAAGACGACCGGGTATGACGTTACATAATTGATTGCTCCAACGTACGACCCTTGCCAAAGTAAGTTGAACTGGAGTAGCTCCCATTCGAGCGTCGAGATCACGCGTGAAGTCATGTACGGTTTCAAGGTGCGCGCGTTCTGGTCGCGCTGCGTTTGGGAATGCGCGACCGTTGAGATTGCAAGCGCTGTGCAAAGGACGGCTGTCTGAATTGTGCGATGCATGTTCGTCATGGCTGTCTAACGTAGAAGTCACCGGCGCTGCGCGGTTTTATCGCGCAGCGTTCGTGTGGACTGCCGGGTTGGGCAGCGCTCCGCCATTACGAAGCAGGTTGCCAAGGAACACCATGTCTATCCAGAAAGGCGATCACGTCTTCAGCCGCGATAGCCTCCCCGATTACAACTTGGGTCATGTTCCTGAAGTACTGCAAAATTTCGGCGACAACCTGTGACTCTACAAATTGATGCACCTTCCCTTGCTCGTCGGTTGCGCTGAAACAAACCCCAGAAACATTGGATTAAAGGGCTGCAATTGCAGATTGAAGGAATGGGGTTATCGGAGCGTGCTTTGTAACTGCAACGCCTCGGACAGTCTGTTCTCCCCACGAAAATATTGGGCCGCCTGAGTTGCCCGGATTTAGGGCGGCGTTAAGCACCAGACGACGTTGAGGAGCCGTAGCACCTTGCGGATTGTGTACGTTGAATCCGGCGACGTACCCAACTGCCAGGATTGGCGGCGGGCCGTTGTAGCCAAGCGGGTGGCCCCACGCGCAAATGCGAGTTCCTACCTCCGGAATCTTCTTCTCAATCTTCAACGGTACATACGAGACTGCGCGAGCAAGGGTAATAACGGCAATATCCGTCAGCGCATCGAAGATGATGCTGTGTGCATTGATAGTTACACCGTCGGAGAATTGAACGACGACCGTGTTCGCGGCTCCACCACGAATAACGTGCTCGTTGGTTACTAGGTGTCTTTCGGAGACAAGCCAACCTGTGCCCTTTTGCCCGGTAGATGTCGTCACAACCATTGCAACCGACAGCACCACTTCGCAGGGTAGGGCCGAAGTGGAGTTCAGGAGCCACTCTGTAGAAATAGGGAGATTCGATGCGGTCATTGCAATGATGTGATGCCCAACGTGGAGGCTACCGGCGCGCGCGGCTCTTGCGCGCGTCGAGGTAGACCGCATAGTTGGGCAGCCTTGCGATCACGGTAGGCGCTCTTGCAGATGGGGAATCACGATCCGAGAAAGAAGATTCTGTGCCTGCAACGTGTAGTTCTGGAAGTAGTAAGACTGCACAGTTCCAATCTTTGGTTGAATCGCCTTTCGCTCGACCAGACTTGTAACCGCTTGCCAATACTGATAGTCCATCAGCTGATTGATCAGCGACGCCCAAAGCGCCACCTCCACAGACCTACTCTTGCGAGATGCCTCTGTGATCCGAGATAGGGTCTCAAGGATTTCAGCGGTACGGGGCTTCACGACATGCAGCTGGTACTCGATCGAATCCATTGCTGCGATCGCACGCTTGGTATACCGATTGCCTGCACCGGCAATTTCGTCCTCGTATTCGGCTTTGACCCAAGCCCTCTGCGATGGAGAAAGCTGCGGCACTTGTCGATCGAGCTCACCGAATGACTTGGCAAGGTCTTGTGCCATGGCGCGCCTCTTCTCCACTGTCGGCAGCGATGGATCGAGGTTCGAACCCGCCTGCGCATATACATGCGAGCCGAGCGACGTCGCGATTAACAAAAGTAGGATTCGAAGCACCGAGTTCATGGGTAGATCTCTCATGCTATCCAACGTTTAATACTCAGCACAAGTGCCGGTTAAACGGTAGACAAACCCGGCGTCGGTGTGGATAACCGACCCAAATTCAACCATTTGCAATTCTCCTCATTGTTTCCGTCCCGTGAAACCCGGCGCCGTTCAGGATACACCGGGCTCATGTGCCGGGTTAATGGGAACAAAGCCGGCGGGTCGCGCGTCAACCTTGCATTGAATCAATACGTTGGGTAACTGTATAAATGTACAGCTACCGCGAAAGCCGGCCGCAATGCCTACAGACCCTCAATCCGCACTTCATCGTCCGACAGTAAGCCTGGAGAAGCCCCGATTGATCGATCAGGTCCGGCGTCGAATCCGGTTGAATCACTATAGCCGGCAGACGGAGAAGACCTACGTGTTCTGGATTCGCTACTTCATCCTGCATATGGGCAAGCGCCATCCGGGGGAGATGGGCGCGCGCGAGGTCAGTGAATTCCTGTCCTATCTGGCCACCGAGCGCAACGTGGCTGCAGCCACCCAGAACCAGGCGCTCTCCGCCCTGCTGTTTCTCTACAAGCAAGTGCTCAACATCGACCTGCCATGGATGGATGACATGGTCCGAGCCAAGCGGCCGGTGCGCATGCCCTCCGTGCTCACCGAGAACGAGGCACAACGACTGCTGGCGCAGTTGCATGGCGTCAACTGGTTGATGGCAAGCCTGCTCTACGGTGCGGGTCTCCGGCAGGCGGAGTGCCTGAAGCTGCGCGTGAAAGAGATCGATTTCGCATACCGGCAATTGTTCATCCGCGACTCGAAGGGCAACAAGGATCGCGTGACCATGCTGCCCGAGGCCGTGGTGCAGCCCCTGCAAAAGCACCTGGGACTGGTCCGCGAATTGCACAACCGGGATCTGGCGCAGGGCATGGGAGAGGTGTGGTTGCCCCACGCGCTGTCACGCAAGTACCCCCGCGGCGTTACTGCGCCTCGACCATCGGCGGCGTTGTCGTGTCGCGCCCGGAGCGGATCGCGCGCCCGGGGTAGGCGCCCTGGAACTGGCCATCGCGGAAGATCTCGATACCATTGACGAAGACATGGCCCACGCCGATGGCTTCGGCGAACAGGCGCCCGGCGCCTGCCGGCAGATCGAAGCGCGTGTGCAGCGGCCCGTGGTCGATGGTGGCCGGGTCGAACACCACCAGGTCGGCGCGGTAGCCCACCTTCAACTCGCCGCGATCGGAGAAACCCATCAGCCGGGCCGGGCGCGAGGTGAGCTGGCGCACGGCTTCTTCCAGGCTGATCAGTTTTTTCTCGCGCACGCCGATCGACAGGAGCTGCGGGAAGAAGGCAAAACTGTCGGTCATGTCGAGGTGCGCGCCGGCATCCGAGGCGCCGATCAGCGCGCGCGGGTCCAGCCACGCGGTACTGCGCAACTCCCAACTCTCCGCATCGTTGTGGCGCCGCGGCAGCACGAAGGTGGTCTTCAGATCGTCGGCCAGGGCGATGTCGAGCACCATGTCGAGGGACGTCTTGCCTGCGGCCTTCGCCACATCGCCCACCACCTTGCCCTCATGCGGCTTGGTGGCCGGGCTGAACGTCTCGGCCACCGTCCAGTCGTGAAAATTGGCATAGCTCGCGCGCATGTTGGCAGGCGCCTCGTCGACCCCGGCTTGCAGGATGGCGCGCACGGACGGTTCGGCCAGCGTGCGCAGGCGCTCGGCCTTGGGCACGTGCAGGATCTCGGCCCAGCCTGGCAAGAGGTCGAGCACGAAGCCACTGGTGAAATTCAGACGCAGGTCGCCGGGTTTCACCACCACCAGCGGTACCACGCGCGCACCTTGCTTCGCGGCATGGTCGCTGGCTGCCAGCTGCGACTTGAAGAGTTCCGGTGCGCGCGCACTGGGCAACAGCGCGTTCCAGTTGAGCGGGCGCTCGGCGGCGAGCGAGATGTCCGTCATGAGCTGCACATGCTCCGCGGTGAAGGGCACCTGTACGTCGAGAGAAAACTCGATGGAGGTGCCGGGGAAGTTACGCACCACGCCGGCGAGCGCCACCATTTCGGCGCGGTTGGCCAGGCGCGAGGGCACCGGATTGCCATCCGGGTCGCTGTGGGCGGGCGAGATGGTGGTGGAAAAGCCGATGCCGCCTCCGGCAAGCGACTCGCCCAGTAGCTTTTGCATGGCAGCAAGGTCGGCCGGTGTGGCGGCATCGGTGTTGGCACGCTCGCCCATGACGGAGCGGCGCAGCGCCGAATGCCCGACCATGAAGGCCGCGTTGATAGCGAGTTTGCCGTCGAAGCGGTCGAGGTATTCGCCGAAGGAATTCCAGCCCCAGTCCGAGCAGGCCTTGAGCGATTCCAGCGGCATGCCCTCCACGCGCGAGAGCATGCGCATCAGGTAGGCGCCGGTGTCCCCGTCGGCCAGCGGCGCAACCGAGAACCCGCAGTTACCGCCGACGATGGTTGTGATGCCGTAGTGGCTCGAAGGGCTGAGCGTAGGATCCCAGAACACCTGCGCGTCGTAGTGGGTGTGGATGTCGATGAAGCCGGGGGCAAGGACGCGGCCCTCGGCGTCGATGATCTTTCTCGCCGGCTCGTCCACGCGCCCGATCGTCGTGATCCTGCCGTTGAGCACGCCCAGGCTTCCCGTCCTGCCTGGCGCGCCGGTGCCGTCAATCAATGTCGCGTTGTCGATGCGAAGATCAAGCATGTCGACTCCCCCTTCAGTTCACCCATTCAAATCTTGTTTGGGTGTAAGCGCATGCTCACACGAAAACACTGCCCCACAAAGCTTCTATCTATGCCCGTGACTTTACCGGCAAGACCGTCACCGGGACCGTCGCGAAGCTGCCGAAGTCCTCGCCGTCGAAAGCCTTGTCACCTTCCGGATCGGCCACGCCGGTCGCGGCGATGGCCGCAAAGTCGAACAACTTGCGATCGAGCAGGTGCGACGGCGTAACGCGGGACAGCGCATTGAAGATGCTCTCGATGCGTCCGGGGAAGAGCTTTTCCCATTCACGCAGCATGCGCTTGATCTGCTTTCTTTGCAGATTTTCCTGCGACCCGCACAGGTCGCACGGGATGATGGGAAAGCCGCGCAGCTCGGCGTAGGTCTCCAGGTCGCGCTCGGCGACATAGGCCATGGGTCGGATCACCACCTGGCGACCGTCGTCGGACACCAGCTTGGGCGGCATCGACTTCAGCTTGCCGCCGAAGAAAAGGTTGAGAAAGAAGGTCTCGATGATGTCGTCGCGATGGTGCCCGAGGGCGATCTTGGTGGCGCCCAGTTCCGTGGCCACGCGATACAGCACCCCGCGGCGCAACCGCGAGCACAGCGAACACATGGTCTTTCCCTCGGGAACCACGCGCTTGACCACGCTGTAGGTGTCCTGCTCCTCGATGCGATAAGGCACCTTCAGTGACGTCAAGTAATTGGGCAGTACGTCTTTCGGGAAGCCCGGGTGCCCCTGGTCAAGGTTGACGGCGACGATATCGAACGCGATGGGCGCCCGCTCGCGCAGCTTGAGCAGCACATCGAGCATGCCGTAGCTGTCCTTGCCACCGGACAGGCACACCATGACGCGGTCGCCCTCGGCGATCATGCCGAAATCGCCGATGGCCTGCCCAGCCAGGCGGGCGAGGCGCTTGTCGAGCTTGTTGGCTTCGATGCGCGCGCGCTCCGCGCTCTTGTGGGAGACCGCCAGATTCAAGCCAGGACTGGCGCCAGCCATGGCTTCTTTTGTGGCTTGCGCGCCTTCAGCGATTTTGTCGGGGGCATTCATGGATGCTGAATTATCCCGGAAACACCCACTTAATGCGCAGCCGTCGCCACTTTGTCCTCCGCGCGCGGGCTGGCGAGGAAATGATGCGCGAGGAATGCCAGCACCCCGGCCGCAGCAATGGTCCCGGTCATGGGTAGCACCGTGCCATTGTGGAAGAAACTCACCGAGGAACTCGCCAGCGCCGCCATGAGGAACGAGAGGCAGCCGAACATCGATGAAGCGGCGCCCGCGCGCGCACCAAACGGCGCCATAGCCTGCGAGGCCGCCAGCGGCTGCACCAGGCCCAGCGTGCCGCTGTAGAAAAGCTGCGGGATCATGATCGCCAGAAGTCCCCACAGCCCGAATCCGGAAAACAGCAGCGCCGCGCTCACCAGCAAGAGGCCAGCCGTGACCGTCACCACCATCGTGCGTGCCAGCAGGTGCTCCGGGGTGAAGCGCTTCAGGAGCGGGCCGTTCAACTGCGAGGCCGCGATCATGGTGGCTGCTGCCGCACCAAACACCCAGCCGAAATACTGCGGCGGGACGCCGAAGAATTCGATGAACACGAAGGGCGAGCCGGTGATGAGCGCGAACATGCCGCCATAGGCGCTGCCGCGCGTCAGCGCGTAGCCCACGAAGCGCCGGTGCGTGAGGATGGTGCCGAAGCCGGCGATCACGGCGAAGAGGTCCTTCGGCACATGCGTGTGCTCGGGCCGGGTTTCCTTGAGCTGCACGGCGATCGACACCAAACAGGCCGCCCCGGCGATGGTGACGAACCAGAAGATGGCGCGCCAACCGAACCACGCCAGCACCTGCCCGCCGAGCAGCGGCGCGAACACCGGCGCCACGCCCATGATGAGCATCAGGCGCGACAGCATGCGCGCGGCGCCCTCCGGCGGGAAACAGTCGCGCACGATGGCCAGCACCACCACCATGCCGCAGGACGACCCCACGGCCTGGAAGAAGCGCATCACGATGAGCGCATCGACCGAGGTAGCCATGGCGCAGGCCGCCGAGCTCAGCGTGAACAGCGCCAATCCGAACAACAGGGCCGGCCTGCGCCCGTAGCGGTCGGCCAGCGGCCCCCAGAACAACTGCCCGATCGACAAGCCGGCAAAGAACGTTGCCAGCGTGAGCTGCACGCGCCCAAGGTCCGTGCCGAGCCCAGCAGCAAGGGAAGGCAGCGCCGGCAGGTACATATCAACTGCCGTGGGTCCCAGCGACATGACGGTGCCAAGAATCAGCGCTAGGCGCCGTTGTTCAGATGCGTTCAGTACGCTCTCCTTGCCCCACGATCGAGCGCCGGCGACATGGGTTGGTGTTAATGGCAAAAGCAAATGGCAAATGCGGTTGCCGAATGCGGGTTCCGGATACGGCCGGCGGCCGCGCTCAAATGTGAATGGTGCGTCCGCCGTCCACGGCGAGGATCTGCCCGGTCACGAAACCGGCGGCCGAGGCGAAATAAAGCACCGCGCCGGCAATGTCGTCGGCATCGCCGGCGCGCTTGAGCGGCGTGTTCGAGACGATGCGCTGGCGCGTGACGGCGTCGAAATGCTGGTCGTCCTCGGGCCACATCACGGCACCCGGCGACACGCCGTTGACACGCACCTCGGGCCCGAGCTCGCGCGCCAGCGTGCGCGTGAGCCCGGCCAGGCCCGATTTGGCGATGTTGTAGACCACGTAGTTCTTCATCGGCCGCTCGGCGTGGATGTCGATGATGTTGACGATCGCGCCGCCGGTCTTCTTCAGTGCGGGCGCCGCCGCCTGCGACAGGAACAGGGGCACCTTCAGGTTGGTGCCGATGAGGTCATCCCACTCGCGCTCGCCAATGTCACCCACCGGCGTGGCATAGAAGGAGGAGGCATTGTTGACCAGCACATCGAGCCGTCCGAAGCGCGATAGCGTGTTCTTCACCAGCTCGGGCAGCCCCGCAGTTTGAAGGAGGTCGGCTTGCACCAGCGCCACGGAATCGGCGCGCAGGGCGTTGAGTTCCGACTGCAATGCCTGCGCATCACCCTCCGCCGAGCGGTAATGCAGCATCACGCGCGCCCCGGCCCCGTGCAGGCGGCGCGCGATGGCCGCGCCCACGCGGCGCGCGGCGCCGGTGATAAGCGCGACCTTGCCGTCGAGCGGCAGGGCAATTAAGGAGGATTGGGTCATGAAACGCTGCTTGCGAATGCCAATTGACGACGATTTGCGGATTCTAGCGGAATGCCGCAGCATTCCTCGATGAACCGGACATTGCCAGACTCACACTCACAATCAGGCTCACGCGCGCATGCCTTGCCGCAGCCTGACGCTGACGCGCTGGCGCACAGCGCTTGCCTGGTTGATTGCATCCGCTCCGAAATCGCAGCCTCGGGGGGCAGCATCGCGTTCTCGCGCTACATGGAACTGGCGCTGTACGCCCCGGGCCTGGGCTATTACAGCGCCGGGGCGCGCAAGCTGGGCGCCGACGGCGATTTCATCACCGCTCCGGAATTGACGCCGCTGTTCGGGCACGTACTCGCGCAACAGGTGGCAGCGCTCCTCCAGCGCATTTCCTGGACCACTCCGCCGGCGGTGCTGGAAGTGGGAGCAGGCTCGGGCGCGCTGGCCGCATCGCTGCTGGAAAAGCTCGAGCAACTGGGGCAGCTTCCCGGGCAATACCTGATCCTCGAATTGTCGGCCGACCTGCGCGAGCGCACGCGCAACACGCTCGCCACGCGCGTGCCGCACCTCCTCGGGCGTGTTGCCTGGCTGGATCGCCTGCCACCCTCCTTCTCGGGCGTGGTGCTCGGCAACGAAGTGCTCGATGCCATGCCGGCCGAGGTGTTTCGCATCGCAGCCGACGGCGTCGAAGAGGCACGCGTCATCGTCGCAGCGGATGCATCGGGGACGCGCTTCGACTGGTCATGGCGCCCGGCTTCGAGCGCGCTGCGCACAGATGTGGAGGCCTTGGAAAACTCGCGCTCGCTGCAGGCCTCGCCGCCGTTCGCAACCGGTTACCAGAGCGAGGTCTCGGCAGCCGGGGCCGGTTTCATTCGCAGCCTGGCGGGCGTACTCGAGCAGGGCGCCGCGATCTTCATCGATTACGGATTCCCGCGCCGCGAGTATTACCACCCGCAACGCAGCCAAGGCACGCTGATGTGCCACTACCGCCACCGCGCGCACGACGATCCGTTCTTCCTCCCCGGCCTGCAGGACATCACCGCGCATGTCGATTTCACGGCCATTGCGGACGCCGCCGTGGCGGGCGGACTGGCGGTTCTGGGCTACACCTCGCAGGCGCAGTTCCTCGTCAATTGCGGCATCACGTCGCTGTTGTCGGAGCAATTGCCGCGCGAGGACGCCTCTGCGGGGCAAGCGGCTTACCTTGCCGCAAGCAACGCCGCGCAACGCCTGCTCTCGCCCGCGGAAATGGGGGAGCTCTTCAAGGTCATGGCGCTGGGCAAGGGCATCGGCGATGACGACGCCTCGCTGATCGGCTTTGCGCGCGGAGACAAGATCGACACCCTGTAGTCCGCAAAAAAACGTAACCGGGACACCTCATGGACATCGCCTCCGCCGCCATCGTGTTGTTGCTGGTCATGGACCCCTTCGGCAACATCCCGCTGGTGGTATCGAGCCTGCGCGGCGTGGCGGCAGCGCGCCGGCCGCGCATCGTGCTTCGCGAATGCGCCATCGCCTATGGCGTACTGGTGGCGTTCCTCTTCGGGGGCCAGGCGTTCCTCGCGCTGCTGGGCCTGTCGGACACCGCGCTGGAAATCGCCGGCGGCGTGATCCTCTTTCTCATCGCGCTGCGCATGGTATTCCCGCACCCCGAAGGCATTTTCGGTGAAGCCCCTGCAGGTGCGGACGGCACCACGGGTGAACCCTTCGTCGTGCCCATCGCCATCCCGGCCATCGCCGGCCCATCGGCGCTCGCCTCGGTAATCGTGCTGGTGTCGCGTGACCCGAACCGCTGGCCGCACTGGCTGGCGGCCATCACCATCGCCACGCTGGTCACGCTGGTGATCCTGGTTGCCGCCGAGCGCGTCGCGCGCTGGCTCGGCGAGCGCGGCATCATGGCCATGGAGAAACTCATGGGCCTGATCCTGACCGCCATCGCCATCCAGATGCTCCTGAGCGGTATTGCCGGATTCGTATCGAGCCTGCACTGACGCGCCGCGAGCACGAGGACTACTTGCGTGCCTTGCCCCACAATTCGTCGAGGCGCGCATAGCGGCCGCAACCCGAGGTGTAGAACTTGTAGCGGACGGGATTCTTCTTGTAATAGTCCTGGTGGTACTCCTCGGCGGGCCAGAAATCACCGGCCTTGACGATCGGCGTGACAACGGGCTCCTTGAAGGGCTTAGTCTTGGCGACCTTGGCCTTCGAGGCTTCTGCCAGCGCGCGCTGCGCCTCGGTGTACCAGAAGATGGAAGGCCGGTACTGCGAACCCTGGTCGCAGAACTGCCCGTCGATGGAGGTCGGGTCATGGTTGACCCAGAAATGCTCAAGCAGCCGCTCATAGCTCAACTTCGACGGGTCGTACAGCACCTGCACAGCCTCGGTATGGCCGGTGCCCCCACCGGACACCTCCTGGTAGGTCGGGTTCTTCTTCTGTCCGCCGATATAACCCGACGTCGTGGAAATGACCCCGGGCAGCTTGTCCAACGCCTCCTCGGTGCACCAGAAGCAGCCCGCAGCAAAGGTGGCCACGGCCATGCCGACCGGTGGCGGACCCGCCTGCGCCGCAGCCTGACCGGCGGCGAGAAGGCTCAGCACCAGCAACGCTACCGTGCTCCATTGACGGAACGGGGAGGGAGGTGCGCGCATGAAGGCTCCTTGAACGATGCAATGTTGCATGAGTCGTGGCAAGCCTTCACACCTTACACCATGCATATCGGGCCGATGATCGAGCTGCGGAAAATCAGCCTGCCATGCAGGACCGTCCAAGTATGCAAATACATTCAGGCGCGCGGGGATTTGGCCGCTCGCGCCACATTGCGTCGAGCGATCCAGGCGCGGAATTCGTCGATGCTGAGCCGACCATCGCGATCCGCATCCATGCGTTCGAACTTGCTGGCCACGCGCGGCAACGCCAACTCGGCTTCGGCCCGGCTGAGTTGCCCGTCGCCATCCGCATCGGCGGCAAAGAACACCGCATCGGTGCGCGCCGTAGCAACGCCCGGCACGCGCGCAACGGACCGGCCCGCCATGCGCGTCGCGGCCCTTGACCGCCCGAAGCTGCGGATCTCCTGAGCCGAGAGCTTGCCGTCGCGATTGGCATCGATGGCATCGAAGTTGATTGCCAGGTGCGGCGCTGCGTTTTGCGCCTCGGCGCGCGACAAGTAGCCATCGCGGTCCAGATCAGCGCGACGCAGGCGCTCGCCCTGGCCCCGGGGGATGCGAACCCGCTTGGCAGGCTCGGCATGCGCAGGACGCGCCGCTGTGTTGCCCACAGCGCCTGCCGTCGGCACAACAAGCAATGGCGCAACCATCACCGCCAAGAGGAGTACGCCGGACCAGCGCCCGCCAATCGATGCCATGGGGTTCCCTTCAGCGTTTGCGACACCTCATGACGACCAACACACGCAATCCGTGAAATGTCGGCAACGCATGCCCATTTGAAAACGCCCAGGGCAGGCTGGGCGTTGACCTTAGAGGCCATTTCAGTATTACCGAAATGGCCTCCGATGTAGGGGAGTTTGAGGGGCGTATCCCCTCAATTGTGCAATGAGCTCTTCGATCAAGGCACGTGGATTGCCACGGGCGTGGCGAGCGAAGCCTGCACCTGCGGCGGCGCCGGAATGGGCACTGGCACCGGCTGCGCGGCAAGCCGGGCTTCCAGCGATTGCAGCTTGGCTTTCATGGCCTCACCAAGAAACAGCTGTGGATTGGAGGGCTCGAAACCCGCGGCCTTCTCGCGTTCCGCCACGGACTGCCTGGCGCGCTGGAATGCTGCCTCCAGCGAGTACTTGCGGCTGGTTGCCTGCTCGCGCAAGGCCTCGTCAATGAAGGCCCTCCCGAACCAGGTCGAATCGCTGCTCGCCTCGCACCCGAACGAGGTATGCGTCGCATCGGAGGCGGTGATCACCATGGTATTGGCGTCGCGCAGCGCCTCGATGAAACCGCCCGAGTAACAGGCGGAGATCACGATCACGCGCCACTTGATGCCGCTGTCGGTAAGCATGCGCGAGAGCATGGTCGGGTTGACCTGCTGCAATTGCAGCGGCGGCCAGGCGAACGCCAGTTCGTGGTTGGCCGACCCGTGCGTCGTGATGTAGAGAAACAGGATGTCCTCCTCGACGTTCATCACTTCGCCGAACTGCGCGAGCGCCGTGCGCAGGTTGGTTGCGCTCGCAATGGGAAGGACAGCCGCCGAGGACGGATGGTTCACCAGCGCGAGCGAGCGCGCGCTGGTATCGAAACGGCTGTCCATCAGCTCCTTGACGGTCCCCAGTTCGCGTGCAAAGGTGTCCTGCAGTGCGTAGGGCGCGACCCCGAGAAAATAAATATCCTCCACGCCCGGCCGCTGTTGCGCGAGGCGCGCGAGTTCCCGCGCGAGCAACGCACCCTGGGCGTGGAAAATATCCTCCCGCAGGATTTCCGGCGGCGCGTCCTCCTCCGCTGCGTCGGCGAGCCAGGGCTCGTCGCGAGGCACATAGGCAAAGGCAAGCACCACGGCCACCAGTACCGCGGCCGCAGGCCAAGACCCGCGCGAGCGCCAGGGCACAAGGATCAGTTGCGTGCGAACTGCGCTTGCCACCGCCCATGCCACGTAAGCAACATACAGCCCCAATTGCAGGTAAGGCAGAGGCGGCAGCCATTCACGGTCCAGCGCAATGTAGATGAGAGAGCCGGCGATTTCGAACAGCAGGTCGGTCGAAGCCAGCATGACGGCGAATGCCGCCAGTAGCGACTCGTCGTGCAGGAGCCGCGACACGACGAGACAGGTCAGCAGCAAGAGACTGATACTCGCCAGCATCACCGGCAACGCGCCGGCGTTGAAATTCCCCTCGAAGTCCAGCCGCGCGGCGCTGCCGGCAACCCACACCAAGGCGTTGAAAAAGACCAGCACCGCGAAGGGCGCCGGGCCGATGCGGAAAGCGTCCCGCGTCACCGGGCGGAACAATCCCAGGCGAAAACCCGCCGAGACATTGGCGACAAGCGATGACATCAATTGGGGCACGCCCTTGGGCAAGAGAATTCTCCGGAAAGTTGGTCTTGGAGGGAAAAGATTCAGCGGCGCAACTGCTTTGGGCCTGTGGACGAGCGCGGACGCGACATTTTCTCGGACAAAGCAGTCCCATTTTCCTGGGACGCCGATGCCAGCGCCGCAGCAGTACCCAATGCGCGGATCGCGTTCGCTCGCGCGCTTCGCAATGCCGCGGCGACATCCCCCGGATGGGCGCGCGCCACGTCGCCCGCATTCACGCTGCGTGCGGCGACGAGCGCCCGCTCGAGGGCAACACGCGGCGGATAGGGAATATCCGCCCAGCCGAGGTCACCCACGCGCGCGCATTCGCACACGGCCAGGAGCACGCGCAGCCGGCCAGGCCGGCGAAAGGCATCGCCCGCCTCCAGCAGTGCGAGCTGCGCATCGGCTGTCGCATCCGCAATGGCCGGCACCTCGTGGGCGTGGCGGGCCGCGAGCATCGCGGCGTCGCGGCATTCGGTGGTCGCCCGCAACCGCTCGGTGATGGCCTGCATGTCCTGCGGGTTGTGCGGAAGAAGGTCATCGGGCTTCGATTTGAGTTCCAGCGCAAGCAGCCCGAAGCGCGCTTCTAGCGGCAATTGTTCACGCACGGCGTGGCGCAAGCCGCCCATGATGCGGCGTGTGGCGGCGTTCTGCGGGATCTCGCCGGTGGCATCGAACGCGAGGTCGAGCTCCGGCAAGTGGCGCGCGAGCAGGCCGCAGGCGGCCAACGCATGGAACATCCGTTCCGGCTCACGTTCCATCAATCCCTTGGAGAACTCCTGCCATACGCGCTCGGGAACCAGCGCATCGGCCTCGCCGTCATCCACCATGTGGCGCATCAGCGCCAGGGTTTCGGGTGCGATGGAAAAACCGAAGCGCGCGGTAAAGCGCGCCACGCGCAGGATGCGCACCGGGTCCTCGATGAAGGCCGGACTGACGTGGCGCAGGATACCCGCGCGCAGGTCGCGCTCGCCGCCGAAGGGATCGATCAGGCGGCCATCTTCCTCCCGCGCCATGGCGTTGATGGTGAGATCGCGGCGCACCAGGTCGTCCTCCAGCGTCACGTCGGGCGCGGCATACACCGTGAAACCGCGGTAGCCGCGCGCCGTGTTTCGCTCGGTGCGCGCCAGCGCGTACTCCTCGTGCGTTTTCGGGTGCAGGAACACCGGGAAATCGCGCCCCACCGGCTGGTAACTGAGGCTCACCATTTCCTCCGGTGTGCTCCCGACCACCACGTGGTCGCGGTCCTTCACCGGGAGCCCGAGCAGTTCATCGCGGATCGCGCCACCGACGACGTAGGTCTTCACGCGTTCACTTTTTCGTCGCCAGCCCGGTCGCATTGGGCTCGTCACCCGCGACAAACTCGGTTTCCCCGCGCGCGCCGGCAATCCAGTCTTGCACCGCGGGCAGCGCACGCAGCGTCGCAACATAAGCAGTGGCATCGGGAGGCAGCGGCACGGCATAGGTAGTAAAACGCATCGCCACCGGGGCGAAGAACGCGTCGACGATGCCGAAGCGCCCGAACAGCAACCCGGCATCGGCGGCTTCGCCCCGCGCGGCGCGGCACTGGCGCCACAGAGCGACGATGCGATCTACGTCCTTTTGCACATCCGCGTTCATGCCGATGCCGGGCATGGAGGCGCGAATGTTCATCGGCATGCGGCCACGCAGGTTCTGGAAGCCCGAGTGCATCTCAGCGCAGGCCGATCGCGCAACCCGCCGCTCCTTCGCATCCTGCGGCCACAGCGGCTTATCCGGATACATCTCGGCCACGGTCTCGGCGATGGCGAGCGAGTCCCACACGGCCTCGCCATCGACCATCAGCACCGGCACCTTGCCGGTCGGCGAATAGGCCTCGATGCCGGCGATCTTCACCTCATCATTGAACTTCAGCTGAATCTCTTCGAAAGCAATGCCGGACTGCCGAAGCAGCACCCATGGGCGCATCGACCACGAGGAGTAGTTCTTGTTGGCGATGACCAGCGAGAACCTGAGCATCAGCTGGCCTCCACCGGGCCGGCGGATGCCAGCGAATCGCGGGAGCCCGACTGCGGTGCCGTCACGCGCATACTCACTTCTGCCCGACGCTCATCGCCCGGCGCGACGGCGAAACAGCGTGTAACGACCGCGCGGGTTCTCGCCGCGCAGGTAGGACGGCGCAACAGCCTCGATGGGCGTTGGCGCGATGCCGAAGGGAAGCGGGCTCGACGACACGTTGTCCACCTGCATTGAGTGGAAACTGTCGCGCGACAAGGGCACGCCGGGGATCCATTCCATGACCCACGCCTGCAAGAATGACAGCTGGCGCGACAGGGGAAAAATCCAGCGTCGATGACCGCTCTCGCGGCCGGCCAGGGTCGCCAGTTCGCGCAGCGTGTAGCACTTGGGCCCGACCAGGTCGTAGTCCTGGCCGTAGCTGCTTCGGTCGAACAGCGCCGACAAGAAACAGCGCGCGACATCGCCCACGTACACCGGCTGGAATCGCGCGTTCGCGCACCCGAGCACCAGCACAGGCAGCCAGCGCTGCAGGCGGGCGAACAAGTTGAGGAAGCTGTCGCCCGGCCCGAACACCACCGATGGGCGGAACACCGTGACGTCCAGTTCCTTTTGCTGCGCCAGCACCCAGGCCTCGCCCTCGCCCTTGGAGCGCAGGTAGCCGCTCTCGCCGTCGGGGCGCGCCTTCAGCGCGCTCATGTGCAGGATGCGGCGCACGCCCGCCTCGTGGCATGCGGCGGTCAATTTCTTCGGCAGTTCGACGTGCGCCGCGGCAAACTGCTCGCCGTAGGGCATGCCCGAGCGGCTCTTGAGCACGCCCACGAGGTTGATCACCGCGTTGCAACCATGCAGCAGGCGCTTGAGCGTCGCAGGGTCGTGGATGCTGGCCTCCACGACATCGACGCCAGGCAGCAGGATGAGGTGCTTGGCCCGTTCACGCAGGCGCGTCGGCACCACCACCTCATGGTGCTCCTCAACAAGCATTTGCACGAAGTGACGGCCGATGAAACCGGTGCCACCGAGAACGAGGATTCTTGCCACGCGATTGCCCCGGTTTGCTTGCGCGAATTCGCTAGGTGCTTCAGCGCGCTGGTTGCGGCGCTGTTGCGCCGAAAATTCTAACGTATTACCGGCCCCAGAAACGCGTCATGCCCCACGATAACAAGGGCTTGGCCTAGGGCGTAGGGTCGGCGCGCAGAGCCACGAGCCCGTCTGCCGCCGATCGTCCGGCGATGGTGCCCAGGCGCGATTTCAGCGTGCGCGCCTGGATGCCGTCTGCGCCCAGCACGGCCGAGTAGAACACCGTGTTCGACATCACTTTCTTCACGTAATCGCGGGTCTCGTTGAAGGGAATGGACTCGGCGTAGATGGCGCCTTCCAGCGGCCTGGCGTCGCGCCACTTGCGCGCCCGGCCCGGACCGGCGTTGTAGGCAGCCGCGGCCAGCACCGGCTGGCCATCCAGGTCATCGAGCACCTGGCGCAGGTAGAACGTGCCCAGCGCCGCATTTACCTGCGGTTCATGCGCGCGCGACCAAGCGTAGTCCTTCATCCCCATCTTGCGCGCCACCCATTGCGCGGTGGCGGGCATCAACTGCATCAACCCTGCGGCGCCGACGCCGGACTTCGCGCGCGAGATGAAGCGGCTTTCCTGGCGCACCAGCCCGAGCACCAGCGGCTCTTCCAGGGAGCGCGCGCGCGCCGCGCCCGCCAGCACCTCGCGATACGGCGCCAGGTAGCGCACCGAGAAATCATGCAGTGCCACGGTGCGATCGGCGGTGCTGATGGCGCGGTCCCAGATCTCGTTGTTGCGCGCGAGCTGCGCCGCGGCAAGCAGCGAGCGATCGTCCATGCCGCGCAGGGACCAGTTCCATTCGCGCGTCGCCTCGGTGCGCATGTCGAGGCGAAACAACGCCAGCGCGCGCTGCAATCCGGGATTCACCGCCGTCGCCGCGATCTCCTCTGCGGTCGGGCCGCCCGCTGTGGCCGGGAGCCGCACGGCCTGTCCCAGCTCTTCGCCGGCAAGGCGACCGTAGAAATGGTATTCGCTGGCGATCTTTGCAAATTGCTCATTGGCGGCCGCGCGCTGCTCCGAGGTTTGTGCCTGCGCCTTGAGCGCCCGTCCCAGCCAATATACCCAGGTCGGGTCAGTGCGGCCGGCGCTCGTCATGCGCGCAATGGCCGCCTGGACCTCGCCCCAGTTGTCCTGCCTGAGCGCAATGCGCGCCCGCCACGCCCATTGCTCGTCGCTGAGGATGCTGTCGATACCGGCCGACAGGCGATCCGCCTCGGCAAACCAGGCCACGGCATCGGGGAGGTGGCGTCGCGCCGCCGCCGTTGCAATCGCGCCCAGCACCCATGCCTGGTCCGGAACGGCGAAACGCTCGCGTATCGGTGCCCGCCAGTACCCCGCCGCCACGCCGGGGTCGTCGCGCGCAATGCGCAGCACCGTTGCGACATACAGTTCGCGTTCGCGACGGCGGGATAGCGCGCCAGACGCTTGCTCGGCGAACTTCACCGAGCCGCTCAGCGCGAGGTCGAGCAAACGGTATTCGGGTATTTCATCACGCGGCAGGCGTGCCACGAGGCGCCGAGCCATCGCGAGCTGGTTGGTATCCACCAGGAGGCGAAAGCGCTCCCAGATCTGTTGCGGCCCCCACTGCCCCGAGTTGATCAAACCCTCGACCATGGGCACACAGCCTTCAGGCAGCTCGCGCGGCGTAAGCCACAGCGGCCGCAGCTCGGTCGCAGCCGATGCGTCACCCGCCTGCGCGCGTCCCAGAAGGCTGTAGCAGGTGACTTCGGGATCATCGCCAAAGACGCGGGGCGCCTCGTCACGGAACAGGTCCCAGGCGCCTTTCTTGCCCAGTACTTTCAGCCAATCACGACGCAACTGCTCGGCCAGCAAGCTACCATTGTTGCGCGACAGGAACCAGCGCACTTCCTCGGGGGAGCGATCCTCGAGTCGTTGGCGCAATTGCCAGTAGCCGACCCAGGGTTCCAGCACGTGGCCGCCGACGGCTTGTGCCGCGCGCGCCAGTTTCGCTGAGTCGCCAACGCGAAATGCATCGCGCGCTTCAAGCACCGCCTGGTCGGGATCGGACGCTTTTTGCTTGGGCAGCGGTCGCGCCCATGCCGAATTCATCCACAGGCTCGCCGGCAGCGCCAGCAACAGCGCCACAAGGAGCAATGCTATAGTGGAGCGACTCTTCATGATCTGGTTGAACAGTACCACAACAAGCCTTTATTTCCACTGGATATTTAGTTGATCGACACCTCCAAGACCGGCGGCCCACCCGACGACCTTGTCGAATGGCGCAAGGCACAGCGCGTCGCCCTCATTGATCAACGCATGGCGACCCCAAAGGAAACACGACTCGCCTGGCGGTTGGCCATGGACCGGTTCATCGAACGCGGATTCCCGGAACTGGCCCGCCAAGTGAACACCATGCCGGCGGTCGTCGCCTTTTGCTGGCCTTACCACAACGAGTACGACGCCCGTCACATCGCGGCTAAATTGCGCAGGGCCGGTGCAGTCACGGCGCTCCCGGTCGTCGTCGCCCCGGGGGAACCCCTGGTGTTTCGCCCATGGCGACCCGGCATGGAACTCGCAGTTGGCCCGCTTCGCATTCCATACCCGGCTAAGGGACCGGAGGTGAAGCCCACTGTCGTCTTACTGCCGATGGCGGGATTCGACAGTCGCGGCTACCGCCTCGGTTACGGCGGCGGATACTTCGACCGGACCCTCGTGGCCATGCACCCGCGACCGCTGATGATTGGCGTAACGCACGAATTTTCGCGCCTGCCCACCATCTACCCGCAGTTGCACGATGTCCCGCTCGACTACATCGTCACCGAGGCGGGCATTTACCACCGGGATGGCGACCTGCGCGGCACTCGCCTGGAGTTCCTCGGGGAGCCGACAGAACCTGCAGTCCCCGGGTTCAAGGCGGCAGCAGGATCGGCACTCCCGGACGGCAGGTGAATCGACGATACTTAGAACCGGTTGCAAAATGAAATTTTGCAACCCCCGGAGTAGGGGAGCATGAGGGGAGTATCCCCTCATATTGCAACAGACTCTTAGTGGGCAATACACCAGGACATCCAAGGAGGCCCGACATGCTGCGCATTCATCACCACCCGCGATCCACCTACTCGCGCCGCGTCCTCATCGCGCTGGCGGAAAAAAACATCCCGCATGCGCTCGTCGCAGTCGACATGGAAAAGAAGGCGCACCGGGCGCCGGATTACCTCGCCTACAACCCCTACGCGCGCGTGCCCGCGCTGGAAGAAGACGGCTTAGTGCTGTACGAGTCCACCGCCATCCTGAATTACCTCGAGGCGACGCGGCCGGCGCCGCCGCTGGTGCCGGCCGATGCGCGTGGGCGCGCGCTGGTGGACATGCACATGAAGCTCGCCGACCTGCAGATGACGCGCCAGGCCGGCAGCATCATCTTCCCCAAGCGCTTCTTGCCCCGCGAGCGCTGGGACGAGAAGGTGATTGCGCAATCAAAGGCCGAGATCGAGAAACACCTCGACATCCTCGAGCGCATCTACCTCAAGGGAAAAACCTGGCTGGTGGCCGAGCAGTTCACCCTCGCCGAAGTCTGCTATGCACCGTTCATGGAATTCCTGCCGCTGATGGAGATCGCGCCGCCGCCATCGGTGGCGGCGTGGTCGGCACGCATGCTGTCGCGGCCGAGCGCCCTGTCGACCAAGCCAGACAAGTAGTCGCATGGCCGTGCCCCGGCGCACGGGGCCGCCTAACTAATTTGGCAATATTTAATCTGTTAAGTTAGGAACCCTGGAAGATCTACGAAAAACTTGTCAGTATTTGGTGCACTACCCCGGCGCCAGGACCGTGCTCAGCGCTTGAGCGCCAGCGTCACCCCGTCACCCAAGGGCAACAGCGACAGGCTCACGCGCTCGTCTCGGTGCAGCGCGTCGTTCAGCGCGCGCAGGGCCCGCGTGTTGTCCGACTGGTCCTTGGCGTCGGCCACGGCGCCCGACCACAACGTGTTGTCGAAGGCGATGATGCCGCCGCGGCGCACCAGCTTCAGCGCGCCCTCGTAGTAAGCGAGGTAGTTGGGCTTGTCCGCATCGATGAAGACAAAGTCGAATTGCCCCGCCTCCCCGCCCGCAAGCAGCGCCTCGATGGTCTGGAGCGCCGGGGCGATGCGCAGGTCGATCTTCGCTGCGACGCCGGCACGCTCCCAGTAACGCCGCGCCATGCCGGTCCACGCCTCGCTCACGTCGCAGCAAATGATGCGCCCGTCCGCGGGCAGCGCCAGGGCCACCGCCAGCGCGCTGTAGCCGGTGAAGGTGCCAATCTCCAGGCACCGCTTCGCACCAGTGGCCTGCACCAGCAGCGCGAGGAACTGCCCCTCCTCGGGCGGCACCTGCATCATGGCCTCGGGAAGCCTGGCGGTCTCCGCACGCAACTCGGCGAGCAGCGCCGACTCGCGCAGCGAATGGCTGCCGATGTAGTCCATGACTTTGGGATCAACGAAATTGGTCTTGCTGGCCATGCTCGCCTCAGTCAATGAAATCAGACGGACTTGCCCGCAGCCACGTTCGGCTGGCCGAGGAACATGCGGTAGGCCGGGTTAGCGGTCTCGTCGGAATACGGGTACCCCAGCGTGAGCAGGAACCGGCGGAACTCGGCCATGGCCTTCTTCGGCACCTGGATGCCCACCAGCACGCGGCCATAATCGCCGCCGTGGTTGCGGTAGTGGAACAGGCTGATATTCCAGTCCGCGCGCATGTGCGAGAGGAACTTCATCAGCGCGCCCGGGCGCTCCGGGAATTCGAAGCGGTACACCAGCTCGCCCTTGGCCGCAGCCGAGCGCCCGCCAACCAGGTGGCGCACGTGCAGCTTGGCCATCTCGCTATCGGACAGGTCGTCGGTGTGGATGCCGTGGCGCGCGAGGTTGCGCTGGATCTTCTTCGTCTCCTCGTGGTCGTGGACCTCGACGCCGACGAACACATGCGCGTCCTTCGCATCCGACATGCGGTAGTTGAACTCGGTAATGTTGCGCGCGCCCAGCACCGTGCAGAAGCGTTTGAAGCTGCCCGGCACTTCGGGAATGGTCACGGCAAGGATGGACTCGCGGTGCTCGCCCACTTCGGCGCGCTCGGCGACGAAGCGCAGCCGATCGAAGTTGGTGTTGGCACCGCAGGCGATGGCCACCAGCTTCTCGTCGCGGATGCCCTCGCGCTCGATGTAGGCCTTGGCACCGGCCACCGACAGCGCACCGGCGGGCTCGAGGATGGAGCGCGTGTCCTCGAACACGTCCTTGATTGCGGCGCAGATGGCATCCGTGTCCACCAGCATGATTTCGTCGACCAGTTCGCGCACGATGCGAAAGGTCTCCTCGCCTACCTGCTTGACGGCCACCCCGTCGGCAAAAAGTCCCACGTGGTCGAGCGTCACGCGACGCCCGGCCTTGACCGAACGGTACATGGCATCCGAATCCACCGGCTGCACGCCGATGATCTTCACGTGGGGCTGCAGACGCTTGACGTAGGCGGCGATGCCGGAAATCAGGCCACCGCCGCCAATGGCGACGAAAATCGCGTGGATGGGCGCGTGCGTCTGGCGCAGGATCTCCATGGCGATGGTGCCCTGCCCGGCAATAACATCCGGGTCGTCGTAGGGGTGGACGAAGGTGAGCTTCCTCTTCTTCCCGATTTTGAGCGCCTCGACATAGGCATCCGAATAGGTTTCGCCCAGCAGGATGACTTCGGCGCCGCGCGCCTCCACCGCATCGATCTTGATTTTCGGCGTGGTGAACGGCATGACGATGACGGCGCGGCAACCGAGCTTCTGCGCCGACAGCGCCACGCCCTGCGCGTGATTGCCGGCCGAGGCCGCGATCACGCCATGCTTGAGCTGCGCCTTGGTGAGCCCCGACATTTTGTTGTAGGCGCCGCGCAGCTTGAACGAGAACACCGGTTGCATGTCCTCGCGCTTGAGAAGGATGCGATTACCGAAGCGCGCCGACAGGCTCGGCGCGAGATCCAGCGGCGTTTCGATGGCCACGTCATAGACGCGCGAAGTGAGGATGCGTTCGAGGTAGTCGGGCTTCATGAGGGTCCGGGGAAGATGGGCATGCCGCGGGCGTGCCAAAAGAATGTGGGGAACGGCAGCGCACGGGTCGCTACAGGCCCATTACTTTACACGATGCCTAGAGGCAGAACGCCGGCGGCCCTGCGTGTCGCGCCCTGACATCGACCTTCACCAGTTAAGCTGTGGGCATGGATGCACTCCTCTCGGCCGACCTATCACCCAACAGCGGCCTCGCCTCGCTGGCGGCGGCAGCCTTCCTCGCCGCCACGCTGCTGCCCTTTCCATCAGAGGCAGCGCTATTCGCCGTGCTCCGCCTGCATCCGGACCTGTTCTGGCTCGCCATTGTCGTAGCCACTCTCGCCAACACCGCTGGCGGAATGACGAACTACCTTATCGGGCGCGTCATTGACAAATCGGTGCTGCACGCAAAGCTGCCAGGCCAGCTGGAACGCGTGAGGAAGTGGGGCGCTGCGGCCACGGCGTTCAGCTGGCTACCTTTCATTGGCGAAGCGCTCTGCGTTGCCAGCGGCTGGTTGAAGCTCAACTGGATATCAGTGCTGGTGTGGCAACTGGCCGGGCGCGGCCTGCGCTACTGGGCGGTTGCCCACAGTGGCCTGATCTGAAGACGCGCTCAGGGCCGCTTGAACTGCACGGTCCACTTCTCACGGCAGGCCGGCGCCACAAGCGCGGGCTGGGAGTCGAGGCCCTGCGCATTCCTCAACCAGTCGTACGTGGCCACCATCATGCCCCGGACCACCACGCCAGATGCACGGCGCGGGTGCGCCATCACACGCCGGGCGATTCCACCTGGAATGGCGCGCTGAAGCGGCTCAATGCGGACGGCTGCGTTGCCAGATCTGCGCGGCGCGCGACGATGCGCGCGAGAATGGCCCGCTTTCCATCATCGTCAAGTCCCGACCAGGTGGCGATCTCATCGAGCGTGCGCACGCACCCCAGACACCAAGCGGTGTCCTCGTCGAGCGTGCAGCGCCGAATGCAGGGGGAGTCGATCACGCGGGGCTTCGCTCAGATCGGCGCGTGCGCGCCAATCGGGGTTTCCGCGCGCGAGGCCTCGCGCTGGCAGATGCGCTCCAGGAAGCGCCAGTGCCCGTCCTTGCAGCGCACCAGCACGTCGAGATAGCGCCCGAAGCTGCGCACCGCCGGGCCCGAGGGATAGCGATCGAGGCGCGCAAACATGGTCTGCACGGTCGCGCGGTCGCCGCTGATGTCGATGCGCGGCTCGACGATCACATGCTTGTGGAAGGCCTGCGGCGCGTGCGTGTGGTT
>CANJRC010000044.1 GCA_947476535.1 Betaproteobacteria bacterium | reverse complement strand
GCGCCGCCGGCCAGGTCGATCAGCCGCTGCGCTGTCGGCGCGTCCGGCACGCCGGTGGTCGGCAGGTATTCGATGGCGAGTTCGATCTGAGGCATGCGTGCGGCGACCTTCTTCAGCCATGCCGCCACGGCGTCGGCGTCGATGGTGGATGCATCCAGAGGCGGCGTGACCTGCGCGCGCGTGGTGCCGAAGGCGCGCGCCATCTCCTCGGTGGCCTCCATCAGATCGTCGCGAAGGAAGCGCATCGGTTCGATCTCGCTGACTCGCAGCCCGTGCTTGTCGAGCAGCGCCTTGATCCGCGGCGCGTCCCAGCCGGAAGCCTTGGTCTGCGCCCACTGGTCGGCGCGCAGCGAAATGCCGTTGAAACCGGCGCTGGCCGCAGCGGCCACGCGATCCGGCAGCGATGCATGGCGCATGCTCATGAAACCCAGGTTCATTTCTCGCTTCGTCATTGCGTTCCCCTCGCGTTAGTGTTGATTGCACGCTGCATTTCGTAATTGTTTCCTGGTGAATGCAGGCGTGATTTCTAGTTGAGTCGCAGATTTTCCGCCGCGCGCTCGATGTGCGCCATGGCCTCCGCCGCTGTCTTGAATCCGTGCATGCCCAGGATGAGATGGTGCGCGCCGGCGTCTTCCAGCGCACGGGCATCGGCTGCCGTCGCGCTCGGCTTGAGCCAGCCCTGAATGATGAAGGGCAGCTTGTCGCGCCCGGCCTCCCGGCGCAATTCGGCGAGCTTGGCGACATGGGCGCGCAGGGTGTCCGGTGTGTGCAGGCGCCCGCACCAGCCGTCACCGATGGCGGCGGCGCGCCGCAGCGCGATGTCGGATTCGCCGCCGATCATGATCGGCGGACCGCCCGGGGTCGCGGGCTTGGGCTCGAAGCGCGCCGGGCCAAAGGAGTGGAACTCCCCTTGGTACTCGGGCTCTTCCTCGGTCCACAACTTCTTCATGATGCGCACGCACTCTTCGGTGCGCCGGCCGCGCGAGGCGAAGTCCACGCCCGCCAGCTCGAATTCATGCGGGATCCAGCCCAGGCCCACGCCGACCAGCACGCGCCCGCCGCTCAGCAGGTCGAGCGTGCCGATGGCGCGCGCGCTCGCCATCGGATGGCGCAGCGCAAGGATGTAGATGGCCGTGCCGAATTCCAGCCGCGTGGTCGCAGCCGCCATGAAGGCATGGGTGATGAACACATCCGGCATCGGCTCTGTGGCCGGGAAGATCACCTTCGCAGTCGGTGATTTGGGATCCACCTTGCGGATGGGCATGTCCGGCTTTGCCATGTCGCGCAGCGGCATCACCGCCGGGATCACCAGGTGATCGCCCGACCAGAGCGATGCAAAGCCGCAAGCCTCGGCCTTCTGCGCCACCGCCACCTGCTCGGCCGGGCCGTAGTGGTAGAGCGTGGTGCCGAAGTTGACGCCGATTTTCACGCCGCGGCCCCGGGGTGGCCCGGCTTGCGCGAGCGCAGCACGTACCAGAGCACGGCAATGCCGGTCAGTCCCACCGGAACCAGAGAGCCGTAGTTGAGGATGGACCAGCCCTGCGTGGTCACCAGCGCCCCCGACGAGAAAGACGACACCATCATGACCGCGAACACGCAGAAATTGATCGCGCCCTGCGCCTTGTCCTTTTCCTCAGGCCGGTAGGCCTTCAGCGACAACGCGGTGCCGGCGGTGAAGAGGAAATTCCAGCCCACGCCCACCAGGAACAGCGCCACCAGGAAATTCATCACCTCGACGCCCGACAGCGCGATCACAATGCACAGCAGGTTGAGCACCACGCCGGCGGCCATGATCGGCATGGTGCCGAAGCGCTTGATGAGATGGCCGGTGAAGAACCCGGGACCGAACATGCCGATGACGTGCCACTCGAGCACCAGTGCCGCATCCTCGAACGGATGACCGCACACCTGCATGGCGATGGGCGAGGCGGCCATGAGCAGGTTCATCACGCCGTAACCGAGCGCCGCGGCCGCGGTGCTGACGATGAACACCGGCTGGCGCATGATCTGCAGGAGCGGCCGACCGCCGTCCACCCCGCGCTTCTTCGGCGGCTCGGGCGGAAACGTCACCGTCGCAAGCACGCCCATTGAAATGAGCGCAATCACGGCCAGGGCGGCGTAGGCGCCGGCAAACGGTTTATCGCCCAGAAGCTGGGTCCACTTGGCAAGGTTGGGGCCGACCACCGCACCCACCAGGCCTCCGGCCAGCACCATCGACACGGCGCGCTCGCGGTAATCCGGCTTGGCCAGTTCGGCGGCGGCGAAGCGGTACAGCTGCCCGTTGGCGCTGTAGTAACCGGCCACCACGGTGGCGATCACCAGCAACCAGAAATTTGTCGTCATGACGGCATAGGTCGCCATCACCGCCGACAGAAACGCCACGACCAGCCCGAGCTGGAACGACACCTTGCGCCCCCAGCGCGACTGCGTCCATGCCACCGGGCCGGTGGCGAGCGCCCCGCCCACCACGTAGCCCATCACCGGCAGCGTCGCCATCCAGCTGTAGGGCGCGAGCGACAGACCCACCAGCCCGTTGATGGCAATGAACACGACGTTGTTGGTGAGGAACAGGCCTTGGGCTGCGACCATCAGCCAGAGATTGCGGTTCATTGTGCTGGGTTCTTTCCTGGAACGAGGGTAGTTGCTAGGCCAGCACGCCTGAAGCGGGACGCGACGCAGAGCCGAGAAATCACAGCCCGAATATTAGCGTTTGACCATGCTCGAGTCACGCACTCGTTGTGCGCTCCGCTCGACGACTCGTCCGTGGTTGCTGCCTTGCGACCCGTGCGACCCGCAGCGGCAAACATCGCATTACCCATGTCCACATCGCACCTTGCGCTACTGGGCACATTGGCCCAGACTTTGGCGGAAAGCACTTTGGGGAGGAATGCTCATGAAATCCAATCACGCGGTTCGCGCACCATTGAATGAATACTGGGTTACGGCACGGGCGCTGGTCGCTGCAATCGTCGTGCTGGTGATCTCGACGAGCGCATTTGCGCAGGCCTACCCCAACCGCCCCATTACGCTGGTGTACCCCTACCCGCCCGCGGGATCGCCCGTGGCCTTCAACGCCCTCTTCCAGGAAGCCTCCAAGGTGCTGGGCCAGCCCATCGTGGTGGACTACAAGCCCGGCGCGGGCAACCGCTTCGGCGTCACCGACATCATGAAGGCCAAACCCGACGGCTACACGCTAGCCGCCGCCCCCGATGTGGTGCTCACGGTGTTGCCGCTCACCAGCTCGACGTTCAAGGCCGAGGCCGGGCGCGACTACCTACCGCTGATGCAGATGATCGAGTATTTCTTCATCATCACCACGCACCCGTCGATGCCATTCCGCGATTTCCAGGGGCTGGTGGCCTATGCCAAAACCAATCCGGGCAAACTCAACTTCGCCGGGTCCGAGCCCGGCGGCGTGCGGCACTTCCTCCTCGAGCGCATCCAGGCCGCCACCGGCGTGCGAATGACCAACGTGCCCTACAAGGGCGACGCGGCATCGCTCGCCGACCGGCTGGGCGGCATCGTCGAGATCGGCATCAACGCGGCGGGCTTCAAGCCGCACATCGATGCCGGCAAGCTGGTGGCGCTGGCCACCACCGGCCCCAAGCGCATGCAGGAATTCCCCAACATTCCGACGCTGGAGGAATCCGGCTACAAGGGCTTCACGCTGACGAGCTGGTTCGGCCTCGTCGCCCCCGCAGGAACACCTGCGGACATCATGGCGAAACTCAGTGCAGCCTTCAACGCGGGCCTGAAGTCGCCCGATGTCATCCGCCTGCTCGCCCAGCAGGGCTTCGATCCGGTGGGCGGTTCGCCCGAGGCCTTCGCGCAGAAAATCCGCTCCGACATCGCCGCCAACGCCCCCGTCATCAACAAGCTTGGCCTGAAGTTTGACTGACCCTGGCGCGAAGCCCGACCGGGCTAGCATGCCTTCCGACATTGCCGGCCTGCCGGCATCACACCGCATCGCAGTCGACTGGTTGCGCCCGGGGCCCATGACACCCGCAGAGCGGGAGGCCATGACCCGCTGGTATGCGGAACATCATGGCGACGGCAATCTCGACCAGGCGCGCTTCATGGCATTCTGGCTCGACCATGACAGCGCCATCGCCAAGCATTACCGGCGCTGGGTGCAGTCAGCCGTCACCGGCGTGCCCAACACCGTCACGGCGCTGGTCATGCTGCACACCTACACCGTGCTCGGCTGGGAGGCTGGCGCGCAGTACGAGCTGATCGCGGCGCTGAAATACGGCGCCAGCCGCGCGCAGGTGCTGGAGACCATGGCGTTCGCCTTCATCCACGCCGGCCCGATGGGCATGGGGCGCGTGGCACCGCTGTGCGATGAATACCTGAAAAAATGGGACGGCCACGAGGGTGACCTAGCGGCGCAGCCCGCAGCGTGGCCGCAAGGCTGGGCTGCGGGCCCCGATGCCTTGCGCAGTGGGATCGACCTGGGCAGCCCGGGCCTGAGCGATGCGGAGAAGCAGCAAGTCTTCGATTGGTACGAAGCGCACCAGGGGGAAATTCCGCGGCATATCCGTTTTCTCGCCCAATGGAGCCCAGATGGATTAAAGGCGATGCGCAATCGCTTCGAGTCGTGCATCGTCACCCTGCCCAAACAGATCGTCCCGCTGATGATGTTCAACGCGGCCGCCGTTCGCGGAGAGCCTGCCGCCATGCGGCGCGCGGCCTACCAGGCCCGCCGCTACGGCGTCAGCCGGTCACACCTGCTGCCCATCCTGCAGATCGCCATGGTCTACGCGGGCGACATGGGCAGCGAGGCCATCACCGATGCGGTTGCGCCGCTATTCGACGATTGGCCGCACTGAAATCGGGCGCCACGCCGGAGGCCCTTGCCCCCCTCGCCCCGCCTATTTCCGCAACGTGCCCTGGATGAGCAACTGCACGAAATAGCGGATGTCCTCCTCCACGCGCTGGCTGATGGAGGTGAATTCGATGCCGGCGACGCGGTGGCCATGCTTGTGCCGGACGTGCCGCACCTTGCCGTAGATGTTGCGCTCATGGCCATGCGTCAGGGACAGCTTGAATTCCAACGAGATGTCGGCTCCCTCCTTGATTGCATGCTTCATCTCGGCGCGAATTCCCTGATAGCCGATATCGTGAATCATGCCCTTGTACACCCGCGGCATGACGATCTTGTTCACGATCACCCGGAAGGTGAAGGGGATTTTCACCTCCACGCGCGGACTACTGCGCCGGGTCCGACGCGGAACGGTCAGCCCGAGCGCGGGAAGGCCCTCCACCTCGCGCACCCGTACCGGCTTGGACTTTCCCTTGACGTACACCTGCATCGGCGCCTTGGCCGTGACGAACCCCTTGCAGCGCGCGAAAGTGGCTTCGCTGATAAGCACCTGACCGCGCAGGCTCATCGACTCGATGCGCGATGCAAGATTCACCTCATCGCCGATGACCGTGTACTCGTGGTGCTGCGACGAGCCGAGCAGCCCGGCCAGAACCCGGCCGGTGTTGATGCCAGCGCCCATGTACAGGTGCGGCAGCCCTCTGGCCTTGTTGTCGCGATTGATTTCATCCATGGCCAGTTGCATCTGCAACGCGCAGGTCACCGCGCGCCGCGCGTGGCTGGCAAGGCGATGGGGGGCGCCAAACAACACCATCACCGCATCGCCGATGAATTTGTCGATGGTGCCACCGTTGGCAATCGCGATTTCGCACATCTGGGTGAGGTAGTGGTTGAGCACCGCCAGCATATCGCGGCCGGAAATGGATTCCGCGATCGCGCTGAAGCCGCGCAAGTCGGTCAACAGCACCGTGACTTCACGGCTGCTCCAGCCTTTTTTCAGTCCGCTGGGCACACCCACCCGGCTACTGACAGCGGGAAGGCTTTTCCCCGTCGCCGACCGGCGGCCTTTGGTTGATACCTCCGTCATTGCGCCTTCGCTCCCGCGCTCGAAAACAGCGGGAAGAATACCCGGTCCGCCATTATCAGGTGGCTCGCGACCACATCCTGTGCGAGGAGTTCGACATCGGCGCCAACGCCCGCCTCACCGGCCTCGGGCTTGGCGGCCAGCCTCAGGGCGCGCTGCACGAGCCCGGCGCGGGCAGGATTGGGTCGGGTCATTGGGTTCACGAGGTGGTTGCGCCCATGCTAGCAGCCATCGCGCCGCCACGGGTCGTGTGGCCCACGCCAATTACGCATCCCTTGACCCAGGTCAATCCGAAGCGGCAGACAGGGGCATATGTTGGAAACCGTGCCATGCCTAAAGCAAGATAATGGTGCGATGCGACAACGAATCCACGCCTGCTCCTGAAATCCTGAGGCCATGCCCGCCGCGCCCAACGCCACCCTCCTCATCGTCGATGACTCTCCGGAGAACCTGGTCGTCCTGAGCGGGTTGCTGCGCCCGCTCTACCGCGTGCTCGCGGCCACCTCCGGCGAGGCCGGCCTGCGCGTGGCCGGCGGCCAGCCGAAACCCGACCTGATCCTGCTCGACGTGATGATGCCTGGCATGGATGGCTACGCGGTGCTGGCCAGGCTGCAGGCCGACCCGGCCACGCGAGACATCCCGGTGGTGTTTCTCACCGCGCTGGCCGCCGCCGCCGACGAAGAGCACGGCCTGCACCTGGGCGCCGCCGATTACATCACCAAGCCGATCCAGCCCGCCGTGGTGATGGCGCGCGTGCGCACGCAGCTGCAAGCCAAGCAGGCCCGCGACTGGATGGCCGACCAGAACGCCACGCTGGAAGCCGAGGTCGCGCGGCGCATGCAGGAGAACAACCTCACCCAGCAGGTCACCATCCGCGCACTGGCGCACCTGGCCGAGCTGCGCGATCCGGAAACCGGCAACCATATCCTGCGCACCTCGGCCTACGTGCAGCAACTGGCGCTCGGACTTCGCCAGCATCCGCGCTTCGCCGCCACGCTGACCGAGCGCACCGTGGACCTGCTGGCGCGTTCGGCACCGCTGCACGACATCGGCAAGGTCGGCATTCCCGATCACATCCTGCTCAAGCCCGACAAGCTCACGCCGGATGAATGGGCCGTGATGCAGACCCATGCCAAACTGGGCAGCGACGCCATCGAGCAGGCCGAGCGCGATATCGAAGGCCCGCTGGATTTCCTGACCATGGCCAAGGAAATCGCCCACTGGCACCACGAAAAATGGGATGGCAGCGGCTATCCCGACCACCTGGCCGGTGAGGCCATTCCGGTCTCCGCGCGCCTGATGGCGCTCGCCGACGTGTTCGACGCGCTGATCTCGGCGCGCGTCTACAAAGCGCCCATCCCCTATGCCGAAGCCCGCGCCATCATCGCCGCGGCGCGCGGCAAACAATTCGATCCGGACATGACCGATGCCTTCCTGGCCGGGTTTGACGAATTTGTCGCCATCGCCCAGCGCCACCGCGAGGCCGGGTGAGCAAGCACATGGAAATCTATTTTCACCCGGCAAACCATACCCCAGAGAGCCGCGCCGCCGACCGGGAACCGTTAAGCCGCTAAAACAATGAGCGCACATACGCCATTGGTCTTCAGCCACCCGCGAGCCGGCCATGATCGGACTCAACAGCGTGTCACCTGATCTCCCATCCAATACGGACATGACGGGGCTGCACCCCAGCCACCACCCTGCGCCACGCGGCATTGCCGTCATAGTGGCGTTGCTGGCAGTCGGCGTGGCACTGGCGTGGGCGCTGCCGCCTCCAGACACGGCCCGCGGCATTGCCGGTTACCTACCGCTGCATGTTCTGCTGGAGACCGCCTCGATCGTCATTTCCATGCTGGTGTTCACTGTCGGCTGGAACAATTTCAGCGGCAATGTTTCGGTCAACCTGACGCTGCTTGCGTGCGTGTTCTTCGGCGTCGCCTGCCTGGACTTTACGCACATGTTCTCCTTCTACGGCATGCCAGACTTCGTCACGCCGAACGGTCCGGACAAGTCCATCTACTTCTGGCTGAGTGCGCGTGCGCTGGCTGCCGCGGGCCTGCTACTGGCTGCGGCGGTTGGGTGGCGCACAGCTGTTTCCACATCGATGCGCTATGCGCAGTTCGCCGCTGTGCTTGTCATTGTCGGCGTCCTGCACTGGCTGTTCCTGTTCCATCAGGATTCGACCAGGGGGATATTCCTGGTTCCCGGCAAAGGGCTCACCCCGCTCAAGCTGCACCTCGAATACGCCATCATCGCGATCAACGTCGCGACCCTATTCGTGCTGTGGGTGCGCAGGCGCAAGCCGCTGCCGTTCAGCGCCATGGCGCTGTGCGGCGCGGTGTGCACCATGGCGATGAGCGAATTGTTCTTCACCCTCTACGCCGAGGTAACCGACGTTTTCAATCTGCTGGGCCACATTTACAAGATCATCTCCTACCTCTTCATCTACAGGGCATTGGTCATCACGACAATCGAGGCGCCTTACCACCAGTTGGGTGAGCTGAACGTCAAGCAGCAGCGAACGACTGATGCGTTACTCAAGAGTGAGGAGCGCTACCGACAGGTGTTTGAGAAAAGCGCCTCAGTTTTGCTGATTATTGAACCGAATTCAGGCGTCATTTTGAACGCAAATGCCTCAGCTGCTCGCTTCTACGGCTACGCGATTGATCAACTTCAATCCATGAACATCAATCAGATCAATACCCTTTCGCCGGAGAAGGTGGCTGCCGAACTGGCCAGCGCAGTCAAGGCCGAGCGCGGTTACTTGATTTCCCCCCACCGGCTCGCCAGCGGCGATGTGCGGATGGTGGAAGTCCAATCCACGCCAATTGAAATTGACGATCGCAACGTGCTGTTTTCCATTGTCCAAGACGTCACCGAGCGCATCCAGGCAGAGAGTTCGCTCAGCAAATTCTTCGAACAACCCATGAGCCTGAATCTGATCGCACAATTTGATGGTGTGATCCGCCGGGTAAACGGAAGTTGGAAGGACGTTCTGGGTTATGAACAGGAGGAACTCGTCGGGACCAATTTTCTTGATCTAGTCCATCCGGATGACAAGGCGACGACGGTTGAGCAGATGTCCGGGCTGGCTCAGGGGATAAGCGTTTTACATTTCGAAACCCGCTACCGCCACAAAAATGGCGACTTCAGGCTGCTGGCCTGGTCCGCCGTTCCGTCTACCGCCGATCAATTGATCTTCGCGGTCGCGAACGACGTCACCGCGCGCAAGCAGGCCGAGGCGACGCTGCGACAGCAAGGCGACGCCCTGCGCCAACAGAACGCGGAACTCGAACGCTTCAACAAGGTCTCGGTCAATCGCGAGATGGACATGATCGGCTTGAAGCGAAAGGTGAATGCGCTGTCGCTCGAACTCGGGCGGGCAGCGCCCTTCAACCTGGACTTCGCCGACACGCCGCCGGCCCCGACCAGCGAGGCGAAGGATTCAACCCCGCCAGCCGAGGGATCGCCGCGATGAGCGCGGGCGAGGGCACGGTGTCCCACCGCATGCCCCCACCCCGCCTTTCAACGGCCCTTGCTCTGCTCGCCACCCTGCTGGGACTGTCGGCATTTCTGGGATGGGCCCTGGATATCGCCGCCCTCAAACAGGGCCTGGCCTCGAGCGTCGCGATGAATCCCGTCACAGCGGTGTGCCTCGTGCTGCTCGGGCTTGAAGCCGCGCGCATGAATGCATTGAACGCGCATGCCGCCCTCGCCAAAGCCGGGCAAGTGGCCATCCTCATGGTGATCGCCACCAGCCTGACCAAGCTCGGCGATCTCATCTTTGGCACATCCTTGGCCATCGATCAAACCCTCTTTGGCGCCGCACTCAACGCAGAATCGCGCTACCCGAGCAGAACGGCGCCCAATACGGCGGCCTGCCTGGTGTTGCTCGGCGTGGCCATGCAGTTCATGCGTCGCGGCACGGACAGTCGCGTGCGTAACGCACAGTTGCTCGCCGTGATTGCCCTGGTGGCGGGATTGCTTGCCCTGGCCGGCAACCTGTTCAGCGTCCGGGAGCTGTCCGGGCCGTTGCAGTACATCCCAATGGCGTTCCACACGGCGATCGCAGTCTGTTGCATTGCCGCGAGCGTGCTGTCGTACAGCCGGCACAAAGGCCTGATGAAATTTTTCCGATGGGAATCGATCCAGACCCGGGTGACCGTGGCTTCAATGGCCCTCTTTGTGACCGGCGTCTGGTCGCTGACGCTGTATTCCAGTTCGGTGCTGCAAGATGATTTGCAACGCCAGTTGAGCGAGCAGCAGTTCGCGGTGGTTTCGCTGCTGGCTGATGAAATCAATCAGGACATGGGCGACCGTTTCGGCGCGCTGGAAACCATCTCCAGCGAAATCACCCCGGCCATGCTGGCCGATGCGGCAGTCCTGCAGCGGCTCCTGCAAAGCCGCCCCATTTTTACCAGCCTTTTCAACGGCGGCGTTTTCGTTACCCGCCTCGATGGAATCTCGATCGCCGCTGCCCCGTTGGAAGCACGACGGCTCGGCGTCGGTTACGCGGAAAGAGATTTCATGGTTGCGGCGCTCAAGGAAGGCAAGCGGGCATTAGGCCGGCCAACCCTCGGCAGGGTGCTGAAGGTGCCGACTTTCGGCATGGCCGTGCCCATTCGCAATCCCGAGGGCAAAACGATCGGGGTAATGGTCGGCGCGACCGATCTCTCGCGGCCCGGCTCTCTGAATCGTATTTTCACAAAGCCCTATGGCAAGAGCGGCGGTCTCTATCTGATCGCGCCACAGCACCGGCTGATTGTCACCGCCACCGACAAGAGCCGTGTGATGGAGACCTTGCCCGCCGCGGGAAAGAATCCGGGCATCGACCGCTTTATCGGGGGTTACGACGGCTCCGATCTGTACGTCAATGCGATTGGCGTGGAAGTCCTGACGACGGCCAAGCACATGTCGGTGACCGATTGGTACCTGGCGATCGCAATACCCACCGAAGAAGCCTTCGCCCCGATCCACGAGCTGAATCAGCGCTTCCTGCTGAGCGCGTTGCTCCTCACCCTGCTGGCGGGCGTCTTGACCTGGTATCTGATACGACGCCAGCTTGCGCCGCTGCAAGCAACCATGAACACCCTGGCTACCATGACGAACACAGATCAGCCGATGCTGCCCCTGCCCGTCGCGAAGGAGGATGAAATCGGCGAGCTGATCCACACCTTCAACGGCCTGCTGGCGAGCCTGGCGAAGCGCACCGCCGACCTCGCCGAGAGCCGCGCGCGCTATGACCGTGCGGTCAGCGGCACCCACGACGGCATCTGGGAATGGATTCCGGCGACCGGCGAGGACTACCTGTCGCCGCGCTGGAAGCAATTGCTCGGTTATGAGGATCACGAACTGCCCAATGCGCAGGAAACTTTTTTCGACCGCATCCACCCGGAAGACAAGGCGCCGGTGCAGCAGGCGATCCAGGCGCATCTCGAGGAGCGCAGACCTTTTAATGTGGATTTGCGTTTGCGCTGCAAGAGCGGCGAATACCGCTGGTTCTCCGCGCGCGGCCAGGCCGAGTGGGACGAACAGGGGCAGCCGCTGCGCATGGCTGGCTCCATTGCCGACATCACCGAACGCAAGCGGGCCACGGCGGCGCTGCAGGAAAGCGCCACGCGGACAATCGCCGAACAGGCCGCCGCCCTCGAGGCCCAGCGCCAGTCGCGCCTGGCGGCGCTGAACCTGCTGGAGGACGCCCGCGCGGCCCGCGCCCAGGCTGAGGTTGCCGGCGCGGTCCTGGCCCAGCGCAATGAGCAACTCAGCCGCTTCAACAAAGTCGCGGTCGGCCGCGAACTGGCAATGATCACTCTCAAACAGCGGGTCAATGCGCTGGCGCGTAAGCTCGGGCGGGAGGCGCCGTTTGCGCTGGCTTTTCTGGAAAGAGCCAATGACGGCGCGACATCACCAGCGCGAGCCCCGGGCGTTGCAGACACGACAGGGGAGTCGGCATGAAGCCTCAAAAAGCCATCGGAACGTTCCCGACCAAACTGCATCAGCTTGTTCAGGCAGAAGTACCGGTGTGGGATCCCGACAAACGGCGCGCCAAGGACAGCGCGGTCGTGGAAGTCTGGATGACGGGGACCGCCTTGATGAACGAGGCCAGGCAGATGCATGCCATCGGGACCACGGCCCGGGGGGAAGGATGAAGGCGCGCGATGAGCGGCAAAGATAAGCGGCACGAAGCAACTGGTGAGCTGCGCCAGCGGGCCGAAGCGGCCTTCCTGGAACAGGCCGCTCAGGTGCCGGAAAACCTCGACGCACTCTCGCCAGAAACAGCACGGCGGACGCTGCACGATCTGCGCGTGCACCAGATCGAGCTGGAGATGCAGAACGAGGAGCTGCGCCGCACGCAGAACGAACTGAACAAGGCGCGCTCGCGCTATTTCGACCTCTATGACCTGGCGCCAGTGGGCTATTGCAGCGTCAGCGAGGCGGGGCTGATCGTCGAGGCCAACCTCAAGGCGGCCGCCCTGTTCGGCGTGGCGCGCAAAGCACTGCTTGCGCAGCCGTTCACCCGCTTCATCCTCAAGGAAGACCAGGACCTCTACTACCTGCAAAGGAAGCAGCTCTTCAAGACCTGCGTGCCATGCTCGTTCGAGCTACGCATGGTGAAGCATGCCGGCGCGCCGTTCTGGGCGCAGATAGAGGCCACGGTCGCGCCGGACGAGGGCGGCGTGACCGCACTGCGCATTGTGCTGAGCGACATCAGCCAGTCCAAAAACAGCCAGGCCCATGAAAAAGAAAGCAAAGACCGGGAGCTCGCCAGCGCGAACGCCGCCCTCGAATCCCAGCTGCAGTCGGAGTTGGCCGCGCTCAACCTGCTGGAGGACGCCGTCGCAGCTCGCACCGAAGCCGAAGCAATGGCGGCTGCCCTAGCAGCCAGCGAGGCGCGAGGTCACGCCATCACCCAATCCGCCGTCGAGGCCATCATCAGCTCCGACAGCGCGGGCAATATCGCCGGCTGGAACAACGGCGCGCAGCGCATGTTCGGCTACGCCGAAGCGCAGGTCATGGGGCAGCCCGTGACCATGTTGATGCCACAACGCTACCGTGAAGCGCATCTGGCGGGAATGGATCGCGTGCGCTCCGGCGAGGCGATGCACCACTTCGACAAGACCATTGAAATGCACGGGCTGCGCCAGGACAGAAGCGAGTTTCCAATCGAGTTCTCGATTGGACGATGGGAGGGCAAGGAGGGCTGGTTCGTCACCGCCATCATGAGCGATATCAGCGAGCGCCGGGCCGCCGAAATCCAGTTACGCAAACTGTCGCAGGCGGTGGAGCAAAGCCCGGAGAGCATTCTCATCACCGATACCCACGCCAACCTCGAATACGTCAATCAGGCCTTCCTCGATTCGACCGGTTACAGCCGCGAAGAACTGATCGGCAAGAACCCGCGCATCCTGCATTCCGGCAAGACGCCCCCCGCGACATTCGTCGACATGTGGCAAGCACTTGCCTTGGGTACGGTCTGGAAAGGCCAGCTGTACAACCGCAGGAAGGACGGCAGCGAGTATGTCGAGTACGCGATCATCACACCGCTTCGCGGGCCCGACGGGGCCGTGACGCACTACGTGGCGGTAAAGGACGACGTCACCGAGAAAATACGCATCGGCGAAGAACTCACCCGGCATCGTTTCCACCTTGAAGAGCTGGTGACTACGCGCACGGAGGAGCTGAACGTCGCGCGCCAGCGGGCCGAGGCCGCCAACGTGGCCAAAAGCACCTTCCTCGCCAACATGAGCCACGAGATCCGCACGCCGATGAACGCGATCATCGGCCTGTCGCATCTGTTGCGGCGTTCCGGGGCGACGCCGGAGCAGACGGCGCGGCTGGACAAGATCGACGGCGCCGGCCGGCACCTGCTTTCCATCATCAACGACATCCTCGATCTGTCGAAGATCGAGGCCGACCGGCTGCAACTGGAACGCACCGACTTCCACCTCGGCACCGTGCTCGACGCAGTCGCCGCCATCATCGGCGAAACGGCGCGTGACAAGGGGCTGCAAGTCACAATCGACGCCGATGCGGTTCCGGTCTGGCTGCATGGCGACCCGATGCGGCTGCGCCAGGCGCTGCTCAACTACGCCGGCAACGCCGTCAAGTTCACCGCCAAAGGCTCGATCGCGCTGCGCGCGCGCCTGATCGAGGACAGCGGAGACAAAATGCTGGTGCGCTTCGAAGTCGAGGACACCGGCATCGGCATTGCGCAGGACACCATCGGGCGGCTGTTCCAGGCTTTCGAGCAGGGCGACTCCTCGACCGCGCGACAATTCGGCGGCAGCGGCCTGGGGCTGACAATCAGCCGGCGCCTGGCGCGCCTGATGGGCGGCGATGTCGGCGCGGACAGCGCGCTCGGCCGGGGCAGCACCTTCTGGCTCACCGCCCGCCTCGAGCGCGGCCACGGCGCGATGCCCGCAAACCCGGTGATGACCGACGTGTCGGGCGCCGAGGCCGAGGTGCGCCTGCGCCACAGCGGCGCGCGGCTGCTGTTGGCGGAGGACAATGCCATCAACCGCGAAGTGGCCCTCGAGCTGCTGCAGCGGGTCGGCCTGCGGGTGGATATGGCCAACGACGGCCTCGAGGCCGTCGAGATGGCGCAAGCCCATGACTATGACCTGGTCCTGATGGACATCCAGATGCCGCACATGGACGGGCTCGAAGCGGCGCGCACGCTGCGCGCCCTGCCCGGCTGGGAGACCAAGCCGATCCTGGCGCTGACCGCGGACGCCTTCGAAGACGACCGCCATGCGAGCAAGACGGCGGGCATGAATGACTTCATCGTCAAGCCGGTGGATCCGGACCTGCTCTATGCGGTTTTGCTCAAATGGCTGCCGGCCCCCAGCACGGCCTCCGCTGCGGCGGCGTCGATCACGCCAGGCCCGGGAACGGCGGCACAAGCGGTGCGTACAGAGTCGAGCGTCACCATGACCGCGCTGGAGCGACTCGCCGGCGTGCCAGGGCTCGATGTAGCGCGCGGTGTTGCAGTCCTGCGCGGCAATGCCGCCTTGTACCTGGACCTGCTGGGTGGCTTTGTCACATCGCATGCCGAGGACATGACGCGGCTGGCCGCGAGCCTGAACGCCGGTGACCACGCCACGGCGCGGCGCCTGGCGCACACCTTGAAGGGAACCGCAGCCACGCTGCGGGCCGATCGACTGGCGGAGCACGCGGGACGTCTGCAACAAATGCTGCCCGTGGGCGCCGAATGGAAAGTCCTCTCGGAGGTACTGCGCCTCGAAATCGAGGCCATCAACCTCGAATTCATGACCATCGCCGCTGCCCTGCCGCCGCCGGCGCCCCCGCCCGCTGACGCCGCGCCCCTAGACAAAGAAGTCCTGCGCGCCGTGCTCGATCAGCTCGACGCGCTGCTGGCACAAAGCGACACCGCCGCCATGGCGCTGTATGAAGCACACGCCGCGGCGTTGAGAGCCACGCTGGGCGCGCAAGGCGAGCAACTCGGGCGCGCGATCGGGCGATTCGATTTCGAGGCGGCGCGGGAAACCTTGCGAGCGCTGCGAAAGGAATAGTTGCGGCGATTGTGCGCGTCCTTGAACCGTTGCTCCCGCGAGATCGCGTGTCTTTGGATTGCTGGCCGCAACGCCTCAGTTGACGGCCGCTTTTTCCGCCACCGGTTCCTTCACCACCAGCGCGATGAGGACTGCGAGCATCGCCATTAAACCGCCAATCACCACAAACCCCAGTTGCAGCGATGTCGCGGTAAACAGCGCCGCGGCCAGCGGCCCCGCCATGTTGCCCACCGCCTGCGCGCTGGTGGCCAGGCCGAATGCCGTGCCGCGGCGCGCACGCGCAACGTTCATGGCGATCAGGGTATTGGTGGCAGGAAACATCGCCGCATTGAGCAGTGCGGACAAGGTCAGTGCCATGACGAAATAGCCCACCGTATCGCTCAGCGCGAGCAGCAGGTAGGTGGCGGCGCTGAACAGCGTCGCACCGACGATGACGCTGCGCAAGCGCATCTTGCGCAGCGCATCCGCCGATACCAGCAGCACACCCAATGCGCTGGCCACGCCGGTCAGCGCGAAGGCGACCCCGGTGTGAACGATGACGTCGGCAGGATCAATCTCCTTCAACGCGATCGACGTGGACACCGAGCGGTAACCGTTCAGCGCAAACAGGATGCCGTAGACCGTGATCGCCACCGCCAGTTGCGTCGTCATGCGGAAGGCCTGTAACTTCGCCGCGTCGGCCGTATCGCCGCCACCATTGGCAGCCGGAGCAGGCTCGCGCTTGATCTGGTCGGCCGGAATCCGCCTTGCCACCACCATCGCCACCGCGATGAGCGCGAGGCCCGATGCCAGCATCGTCCCGCGATACCCGACCACAAGGGCGAGAACTGCGCCGATGGCCGGCCCCAGCGCCTGACCGACGTACTGCCCACCCGACACCATGGACAGCGTCGTCTTCAGCCGCGCGTCGGGCACGGTCACGCTGGCCAGCGCGATCGCCGCGGCGTTAAACCCGGAGAAGAACCCGAACAAGGTCATGGTGATGATCAACTGCCATGGCGCGCTCACCGCCGCCGAACACAGGGTGATCACCCCGGCCGCAAACAGCCCGCGCAGGAACATGTTCTTGCGGCCCACTCGATCGGCAATCACGCCCCATATCGGCCCGCCCAGGATCCGCGACACACCCGACCCGATCATCGCCGCCGCCATCCAGAATGCCGCCTCGGCATCGCTTTGTGCGCCGAGCTGCTGCAGGAACAACGGCAGGAACGGCCACCACAGCGTCACCGACAGGCTGCCGATGCAACAGCCAAAAGCGATGGTCAGCGTGCTGCGCCGCTCGCTGGCCGGCGTCACCTATTCATCCTTGCGAAGGTTCGTTTGCATCGCCGCATGCCCCGAATCCCGTCACTGCGGCGGATGTTCCGGCTTGGGCTCGCGCACAACCAGCGCGATGAGCAGGGCGAGACTCGCCATCAGGCCACCCACGACGACGAACCCGAGTTCAAGCGAGGTCGCGGCGAAAGCGGCGGCGGCCAGCGGCCCGGCCATGGTGCCCACCGCCTGCGCCCCGCTGGCAAAGCCGAACGCAGTACCGCGGCGCGAGCGCGGCGCGTTCATCGCGATCAGCGTATTGGTCGCGGGAATCATGGCCGCATTGAGCAGCGAGGCCAGGGTGAGTGCGGCGATGAAAAACGCCACCTCGGTGCTCAGTGCCAGAAACACATAGGCGCCCGCGCTCAGCAGTGCGGACACGGCGAGCACGCTGCGCAGGCGCCGGTTGCGAAACACGGCGGTGGAAATCATCACCACGCCCAGGGCGCTCGACAAGCCCGCCAGCGCAAACGCGACGCCAGTATGCGCGATGGCATTGCTGGCATCGATCTGCTTGAGCGCGATGGCGGTGGATACCGAGCGATAGCCCCCCAGGCCAAACAGGATTCCGCACACGAGGATGGGCATCGCCAGCTGGAGCGTCATGTGAAAGGGCTCCAGCACCGGCGTTCGCGACGCAGTGGCCTCCCCCGCCTTTCCCGTCGCAGACTCGACCTTTGTGCCCACGGCATCGCGCGGCACGTAGCGCACCACGGCCATCGCCACCACGAGGACCGCAACGCCGGAGACTGCAAGCGACCCGCGATAGCCGACAAGGATCGCGAGGCCCGCACCAATAGCCGGCCCGATGGCCTGGCCAATGTACTGCCCTGTCGACACGGTGGAGATTGCCGATTTCAGGCCGGCATCGGGCACGCTGACGCTGGCCAGCGCAATGGCCGCCGGCGTGAAACCGGACAACAGACCGAACAAGGTAAGCGTGATGACCAATTGCCAGGGCGCCGTGACCGCGCAGGTGCCCAGCGTGACCACGCCAGTGGCAAAGAGCGCGCGCAGGAACATGGCCTTGCGGCCCACGCGATCGGACACCACGCCCCACGCCGGCCCCGCGAGAAGGCGCCCCACGCCCTGCCCAGTGAGCGCGATGGCCATCCAGAATGCCGCATCCGAATCGCTCCTCGCACCGATCTCGAGCAGGAACAGCGGCAGGAACGGGAACCACAGCGTGACCGACATGGCCCCCACACCGGTGGCCAGGGCGATGATGAAAAGGCCGCGCTGCGCTGCCGGGATCACGCAGCGGACCACTCGAGGGCGCGCGCGTCGTGCAGCGCGAGCACGAGCCTCCTCATGGCTTCGCGTCGCGCATCATCAGCGAAACGAATGCCTGTTGGTCAAGCGTATCTGCGTGCGGCGCTCGACGATCCGCCACGCGCCATCGGGCGAGCGGGCGAGGCGGTCCGAGTACTGTCCGCTTGAGCGCAGTATCAGCATGGCATCGGCAGCCTTGGCGTCTTTGGCATCCTGGTTCATGCTCATGGTGATGAAGAATCCAGTCGCCTCGGCGCGATCGCCCTGCATGCGCATGCGCGGGCTCACATAGGCGTGCGATTCGGTCCCGGCCGGCCATTGCTTGACGCGCCGGTCGAACCACTGCGCCAACGCCGCCTGTCCGCGGACCTCGTAGACCTGGGCGCCACCGGCGCCGAGAGCCACGAGCACGCCATCCGCGTCGAAACAATTCAGGAAGCCGGCTCGGTCCTGACTGCCCAGGCAATGGTGATAAGCATAGAGGGTGTCCAGCACCGCGCGCTCATCTTCAAGTTGTCGCAGACGCCCGGTGACCTGGGCCAATTGCAATCGAAGTTCTGAGATTTCGGTGTCCGTCGTCACGCCCTGCCCTCCCCGGTGATGCGAAGCCTGATCTTTTCCAAGGCCATCGCGATGGTTCAACGATGGTTCAACGATGGCTCGACGATGGTTCGACGATGGTTCGAATATGGCACATTTCACTGCCGGATCGAAATCGAATCGGGTCGGCATTGCGGCGCACGTGCGTAAAGTCAAAACAGCGGGTGCGCTCCTACCCGAGCAGGTTGGGCCGCGGCAACCCGGCGGCCTCGCATTTCTCGTAGTAGCGCGCCAGCACCGTGGCAGGCGTCTCGCGGCTGATTACTTCCTTCGTCGCGGGATCGACGAACTCGACGGCGCCAGTGTTGATGAACAGGGCTTCGGTGAGGTCGGGGCCATTGTGAAACTGGTGCAGCACATTGATCGCTTCGTACACATAGGTACCCGGCGTGTAGGTCAGTTCGTTGCGGGTGTGGCTCCAGGCGCCGCGCCGCGTGATGGCGAACACCGGTGCCAGGTGGCGGTGCAGCGCGACACTGGAACCGGGGTCGTACAGGGACTGGGTCACCACCAGGTTCTGGTCGGGGCGGGCCTGCAGGACGCGATTCTTCACCCCGGGGCGGTTCTGCACCCAGGGCACGTCGTCGTAGTCGATATGCAGCGTGCGCGCGAAGATTTCATTGACGGTGTTCACGTTGATTCCTCCAGAAGGGTTCAGTTTGCGCTGGCTTTCGCCACGCCATCTTCGATCATTTTGGCGATCTCCGCTCGCCATACCCCGTCTCGCGCAGGATCTCCAGCGTGTGCTCGCCAAAGCGTGGCGGCGGCATGCGCTGCGCCTGCCGCTCACCGTTGAACCGCAGCGGCTGCGCCACGCCCTTCAACTCGCCGCGATGCGGCTCGCTGTAGTGGCACACCATGCCGGAGGCTTCGGTGTGCGGGTAGCGCGGACAGTTCGCCCAGGGTGTGCACCGGCAAGCAGGGAATGCTGGCATCACCGAGCACGCTCATCCATTCGTCGCGGATTTTCCGTTTCATGATCTGCGCCACGACCGCCACGGTTTCGGCGCGGTGCGCCACGCGCTCGGCGTTGGTGGCGAAGGGCGCGCGCGCGTGAAACCCCGCCCGCACCATCTCTTCTCCTCCTGATTGCAAGGCGACTTCCTTGTATTCTCATCACGACATCAGGCGCTGAATATGGCACAGTTCACCGTCAAAACGCCAAAAGGGAATCCGTGCGCATCGGCGTCGTCTCCGACATCCACTGCAATGCCACGGGCCTGCGAGCCGCGCTCGCGGCCATGGGTGCGATCGACCAGCTGATCTGCGCGGGCGACAGCATCCATGAATACCGCTTCTCGAACGAGGTGGTGGCCATCCTGCGCGACTGCGCGGCGCACACCATCTTGGGCAATCATGAAGAAGGCTTCTATGGGCCGCACGGCATGCGCGCCCGCGACCAGGAGTGGATCGATCCGGACCATCTCGATTGGCTCGCCACGCGCCCCCATCAAATCGAGCTCGAGCTCGCCGGTCGACGCATCGTCATTGTGCACTCCACGCCCTGGTCGCCGCGCGGGCAGTATGTCTACCCGCACAGCCCGGAGCTGGCGCGCTTCGGCGACCCTTCGGCCGGGGGCATCGAAGCCGACTACCTCATCTATGGCCACACCCACGCGCCGGTCGCGCGTCGCATCGGCAGCACACTGGTGGTCAATCCCGGGTCGGCCGGCCAGGCGCGCGACGGCAACGGCCTGAGCTGCGCGGTGCTCGAACTCGAATCCGGCGAGGCGAGCATCGTGGAGTATTCTCAGGACACCCTGATCCAGACAAAGGTTCCTGCATGAAGCCAGTCTCCGCCAGCAGTCAATATGTCGTTCGCGACAACATCCGCCTGCATCACCTCGACTGGGGAAACCATGGACAGCATCCGGTGGTGCTGGTGCACGGCGCGCGCCTGCATGCGCATGTTTGGAACGACTACAGCCGCCGCGTGAAGGACAAATACCACGTCATCGCCGTGGACCAGCGCGGCCACGGCGACAGCGGCTGGGGTGCGCAGGGCGCCTATCAATTCGAGGAGCTGTACCACGACCTGCGCGCCGTGATCGAGGCACGCGGTCTCAAGCGCTATACGCTGGTGGGGCATTCCCTGGGCGGCATGGTGTCGATGCTCTACGCCAATCGCCACCACGATGAAATCGACCGCCTGGTGCTGGTGGACATCGCCGCGGGCCTGCCACCCGCGCCGCCGAATACGGATTTCTCGCGCGTCGCAGAGGTGCCCTCCCAGCGCGAGTTCGACTCGCACGACGAGGCCACCGAATACCTGGCAGGCATCATGAAGCTTTCCCCCCGGCACATGGTGGAGGAAAGCGTGAAGTACGGCATGCGCAAGGCCGACTCGGGCAAGCACACCTGGAAATACGACCCGGCGCTGGCGCAGATGCGCAGGCCCAATCGCGGCGGCGCCGACTTCTGGGCGCTGGTGAAGGACATCCCCACGCGCACGCTGTTGCAGTATGGCAGCGAGAGTCGTGTCGTGACCGAGGAGATCGCGCGCCGCATGGCCGAGACCATGCCCAACTGCACCATCGAACGCATCGACCGCGCCGGACACGCCCTGTTTACGGACAACCCCGATGCATTTGCGGCCAGCATGGAGCGGTTCCTAGCCGACGGAACGCCGGAGAAGTAATTATTGATGTGATCAATTTCGTAGAATAAGCCAAGAAGTACTTAGCTATACCGCCAGAATATGATCAATACACCCGATCACTCCACTTCGGCAAGCCGTGACAGCGCCTCGAGTTCTCCGCGCGTGCCGATGGCGTACTCCACCACCGATGCAGGTGCATCCGGGCGCAGCCGGGCGATGGCCATGCTGCCTGTTTCATCGCGACCGTAAGGAACCGGCGCCCCGGCATAGCAGGCCAGCGTGGCGCCATGCTGCACCTGGCGATGGCAATGCACGTGGCCAAGCGCGAGATAGTCAAAACCGGAAGCGGCGATTTCGTCCGACGTAATCAAGGATGATCTATCTGCGTGCGGGTCGTCGACGTAAAACCCGTGCGCCATGCCGATATGCCAAAGGTCACCGGTGCGTGCAGGCGCCCCCGCCATGGGCCGGTGCCCGGGATGATGGTCCTCCATGCAACGCCCCCACACCGTGGCGTGCAAGGCGGGAAACTTCAGCACGCGGCCCGCGACATCGTCGATCAGCGTAACGTGGTCCCCGGCGTGACCGAAGTTCATGCGCGCCAGCACCGCGTCATCCTCGCTGTTGTCGTGATTGCCGGAAATGATCACTGTGGGGCAAGCCACCCGCGATAGCTGCTCATAGACGAAGTCGATGACGTCGCCGTGGATGCGGTTGTGGTCGAACAGGTCGCCCGCGATCAGGAACAGGTCCGCCTCGTGCGCGATCACCGCATCGACCACGCGCGAAAATGCCACGCGCACGTTCCGGCCAGCGTCGCCGTCGATGAGATGCACGTCGGAGGTATGGGCGATGGTAACGGGCCGGCGCATGGGGTCTTGTTGCATCCTGTCTTGATTCGAGGGAACTGCTTTGTATCATGGATGCGCCCCTGTCGCACGCGGCCAGCGCCGCTCGCGCCGGGTCGAACTCATGAGGGTAATATCGGGCGGCATCGATACAAGGCATCCCCAGCAATTTGCAGCATCACTTGGAGGAGATTGAACATGAAAGACGTCAAGGGAAAAGTCGCTGTCGTCACCGGAGCCGCCAGCGGTATCGGCCTCGCCATGTGCGAGAGCTTTGCCGGCGCCGGCATGAAGCTGGTGATGGCCGACCTGAAGGATTCGCCGCTCGAGAAGGAAGCCGCGCGGTTGCGCTCCGCAGGCACTGAAGTCCTGACGCACGTGACCGACGTCTCCAAATGGGAGCAAATGCAGGCGCTGGCCGCGGCCACCAAGGCCAAGTTCGGCGGCGCCAACGTGGTGTGCAACAACGCCGGCGTGCGCAGCATGGGCCTGATCTGGGAGACCAGCATCGAGCAGTGGAACTGGGTGGTGAACATCGATCTCTTCGGCGTCATCCACGGCATCAAGGCCTTCGTGCCGGACATGATCGCGCGCGGCGAACCCGGGCATTTCGTGAACACATCCTCGGTTGCCGGGCTCATGGTCGTCGGCACGGGCAATGCACCGTACAACGTCTCCAAGCAGGGTGTGGTGGCGCTCTCCGAATCGCTGTGGCACGAGCTCAAGGAAGTCGGCGCGCCGATCGGCGTGTCGGTGCTGTGCCCCGGGGTCATTCCCACCAACCTGCGCGAGAACAGCAACCGGCTCAAGCCCTCGGGCGCGGCGCCCGTCCAGTCGCGCGCAGTCACCGCCGACATGAAGCCCATGCCCGCCTCCGAAGTCGGCCAGCTGGTACTGCAGGGGGTGCAGAACGACCGCTTCTGGCTGCTCACGCACCCCAAGGAGTACCGCCCGATGATCGAGGCGCGCTGCCGGGGGATCGTGGAGACCGGGGAAGTTTTCCGGGGCAAGGCCACCTGAGCACAGGGGCCTTGCGCGGTGGGCCCCATCGGGGCCTGCCAAAATCGCAGTAACACTTGATTTGAAACATGTATTTCGAGTTTCCGGTCGGGGACTCCCGCTGCCGATATAATTGGGGCTGGATTGCGGCAGGCCGGATCACGGCCCCGCAGAATCGAGAGAACCCCTGAACATGAATAGCGATAATCCGCAGCAACCGACCCCCCCCCCTTCAACGACGCCCGCCGCTGCGCCAGCGCAATCGCCGGAACAGCCACGCGCGCAAGCGCCGGAACAGCCACGGGCGCAGCCGCAGCAACAACAGGCGCAGCAATCGCCTTCACCCCGGGCGCGCATGCAGGCACTGCTGGCGATTCCGGACCGCGACCGCTCCGACGAGGAATGGGACGAGCTCAACGAGCTGGAAATCCTGATGGCTCCGGGCAATCGCGAAGGCGCGCCCATGCCAACCGCACGGCGCGGTGCAGGCCCCATGCAAAGCGGCCGGCGTGAACAGCAAAGTGCCCGGCCGAGCGGTAGCGGTAGCGGTGGCGGTGGCGGTGGCGGTCCCGGCAATACCCCCGGCGGACAAAACCCGGGCGGCGGCCCCGGCGGCAACCCGCAGGGCAAGCGCCAGGGCGGCAAGAAATTCCACCGCGGCCCGCGCAAGCCCAACACGCCGCGCCCGGCCTAACAAGCACCTGCCCATGAAGGAATTCCGCGGCCGCGTTGCCGTCGTTACAGGCGCCGCCAGCGGCATTGGCCTGGCGCTCTGCCAACGCTTCGCCGCCGAAGGCATGCATGTCGTCATGGCCGACCTGAAGGATTCGGCGCTCGAGGAGTCTGCCGCCAAGGTGCGCAGCGCTGTTCTGGGCGCCCAGATCCTCACCCAGCCCACCGATGTGCGCCGCTGGGAAGATGTGCAGGCGCTGGCCGCCGCCACCAAGGCGAAATTCGGCGGCGCGCACGTGGTGTGCAACAACGCCGGCGTGCGCACCATGGGCAAGATCTGGAATGTCAGCCTGGAAGACTGGCGCTGGGTAATCGACATCGACCTGTGGGGCGTCATCTACGGCATGAAGGCGTTCCTGCCGGACATGATCGCTCGCGGCGAGCCGGGGCATATCGTCAACACCGCTTCGGCGGCGGGCCTGCTGGCCATGTCCGACAACGGCCCCTACACCGCGGCCAAGTTCGGCGTTGTCGGCGTCTCGGAATCACTGATCATGGAATTGCGCGAGGAAGGTGCGCCGATCGGCGTGAGCGTGCTGTGCCCCGGTCGCGTCCCCACCAACATTCGCGCCAACAGCAACAAGCTCCGGCCCAGCGGCGAACCGGTGACCTCGCGCCCGAACAACGAGGGCTCGCGCGTCGTGCAGACGGATGAAGTCGCCGGCATGGTATTCAACGCCATCCGCGACGATCGCTTCTGGGTTCTCACGCACCCGGAAATGGGCGTGCTGGTCGACAAACGCGCCCGCGGCATCCTCGAGACCGACGAAATCGTCAAGATGACGTTGTAGGGCGTCGGTGCGTGCACCGCTGCTCTCGAGGCGCGTCGGGACAGCCCATCTGAACATATAATCCAGCCCGCCAGTCCCAGTCGCAACATCGGAATTCAATCGGAGGAATCATGAAACAATACGCAAAGGCCATCAGCGCCGTCGGCATCGCCATGGCAGCCACACTGTCGTCACAACCCACCCTCGCGCAGGCGTTCAAGAGCGCTCCGGCGGGCGACTGGTCCAAGGTCGTCGCCGAAGCGAAGAAGGAAGGCCGCGTCGCGCTGTATAGCGCCGCTGTCCCGCCTGTACTCAACCGCCTCAAAGACGACTTCGAAAAGCGCAACCCCGGCGTTACGGTGGAAATCACCCGCATTGTCGGAACACAACTGGTCAGTAAGATGGATCAGGAGCGCGAAACGGGCGCCGATGGCGCCGACGTGGCGATCACGCCGGAAACCACATGGGTCACCGACCGCATCAAGCAGAACCAGTTGAAGCTGCCTACCGGTCCCGCGTCGACACCGTGGCCTGGCCGCTTCATCATCGGCGGAGGCGCTCCATTGCTCGCCATAGAACCGATGGTTATTGCTTACAACACCAATCTCGTCAAGACACCGGTCAACAGCTACGAAGACCTGCTGCGCCCAGAGTTCAAGGGGAAATTGGCGACGCCCGACCTGATCGCCACCATCTTCATGGCCTGGTATGACTGGCTCGAACAAACGCGGGGACCGAAGTTCCTGCCGGCGCTTGCGGCACAGTCGCCTAAGTTCTACCCGAGCGCCGTACAGAGTACCCAGCTCCTCGTCGCAGGTGAGCTGGCCGGCTCGATGTTGACCGTGCCGACCATCGTGGCCCCACTGATCGCGCAAGGCGCGCCCATCAAGATGGTGGTGCCCGCCTCAGGCGTCATTGGCACGCCCTACTACGGCGTGATTGCCGGCTGGTCCAAGCGTCCCAACGCGGCCCTGCTGTTCATGGACTACGTGATGTCGCCGGCCGGCCAGGCGACTTGGGCGGTGAACGGAGAAATTGCCAGCCCGTTGCCTAACATCCCCAACTCGCTACCCATCGCCACCACCGCGCCTGCCGATCCGTCGAAGTTCACGCCCGACGTGGCCAAGGAATACAAAGCCAAGTGGGACAAGATCTTCAAATAGCTGTCAGTTGCTGAAAAAAGAAGCCCCGCCTGTGCGGGGCTTCTTTTTTTTGGGGCTGCCTCATCCAGAACGGCTAGTTAAACACGCGCGTCCAGTGGTCGCGATACTTGTTCGCGACGTCTGCCGGATACTGCTCGGAATCCCAGAACACCACGTTGTCGGGCACCTTGGGTGAGCCCGGAATGTCCGCAAGCGGGCTGGGCGCTCCGTCCTGGCCATTGAGCACGGTCTGGCCATCGCGCGTCATGAGGTAGTCCATCAGCACCAGCGCGGCATTGGGATGCTTGCTCCAACCGAGCGCGGCCAGCTGGTAAGGGTAGGCGAGCGCGGGACTGGGGATCACCATGCCCACCGGCGCGCCCTTGTCGATCAGGGTCTGCAGCGTCTGCTGGTTGACGAAGGCGCCGATGGCTACCTCACCCGATGCCACGGCCTGCGCCACCGGCGGCGGGCCGACATAGATCTTCGGGTTTTGCGCGCGCAGTTTGGCGAGGTAGTCGCCGCCCTGGGATTTTTCCAGCCAGTCGTACCAGGCGACCACCAGCGTGGAGGCCAGGTTGGAAGTGCCGATCTTTCCACGGAACTCCGGGCGCAACAGGTCGGCGTAACCCTTCGGGGGCGTCGGCACTTGCGTCTTGTTGTAGGCGAGCACGAAGTACTGCAAGCTCGCGGACACAATCGTTCCTTGCGTGAGGTAGCGCGCCGGCCAGCCGGCGAGCGCCGGCCCCGCCGGCTTGAGGAGCTTGCCTTCGCGCAGGCGCGCGAGGTACCAGGATGTTTCGGTGGACAGGAACACGTCGGCGCCGTCGGCATTGGCGGCGCGCTCCTGGTCGATCTTGGTGAGCATCGGACCGCTCGAGCCGCGTTGCCACTCGATGGCGATGTCGGGATAGGCCTTCTTGAAGCCCGCCGCCACGCGTTGCAGGGCGTCGGGCGCCGCCGCGCCGTAGAACGCCACCTTGCCCTCTTTCTTCGCCGCGGCGACGACGTCGCTCCAGTTCGCCGACTGCGCCAGGACGGCCAGCGGCAGTGCCAATGCGCTGGCGAACGCCACGCGAACACTCGCCAAAAACCTACGCTTCGATGCCTTGATTACACTCGAGCCATTCATCCCTATCCCCTTTTTTACACAAGTATCCAGCCAGGCCCGAATGTGCAGCCTGGCTTCCCGCCCTGTCAAGTCGCAACATCGCTAGACATTCCTGTTCGACAGCCTCGCGTAGAAGTGCTTCTTCGCGACCTCGGCAGCCAGCACGTAGAGCAGCGTCAGCCCGATCAACGCGAACATCAGCGGCGCGGGCAACGGGACGAATCCGAAGATGGGGCCCGAAGCCATGTAAGGCAGCGCCAGCGTCACGGCAATCACCGCTACCGTGCTCGCGAGCAGCCAGCGTCCCGGCCGGCTGCGGTAGAACACGCGCCGCGTGCGCACTACCAGCGCGATGACCAGCTCGGTCAGCAGCGACTCGATGAACCAACCGGTGCGGAATACTTCCGGCGTGGCCTGGAAGAGGAACAGCAGGATGCCGAAGGTGAGGAAGTCGAACAGCGAGCTCACCAACCCGAACAGCACCATGTAGTTGCGGATGAACACGGTATCCCAGCGGCGCGGCTTTTCCACCCATTCCGGATCCACGTTGTCGCCCGCAATCGCCGTGGCGGGAATGTCGGAGAGGAAATTGTTGAGCAGGATCTGCGATGCGAGGAGCGGCAGGAACGGCAGAAACGGCGAAGCCACCGCCATGCTGAACATGTTGCCGAAGTTGGCGCTGATGGTGGTGAGGACGTACTTGAGGGTGTTGGCGAAGGTCCTGCGTCCCTCGTCGATGCCCTCCCTCAGGATGTCGAGGTCCTTTTTCAACAGCACGAAGTCGGCCGCGTCCTTGGCCACGTCCACCGCAGTATCCACGGAAATTCCCACGTCCGCCGCGTGCAGCGCCGGCGCGTCGTTGATGCCGTCGCCCATGTAGCCGACCACGTGCCCGGTCTTCTGCAGCGCGAGGATGATGCGCTCCTTCTCGTTGGGGTCCACCTCGGCGAACACGGTGGTGCGCTCGGCCGCATGCCACAGCGCCTCGTCGCCCAGCGCATTGAG
>CANJRC010000043.1 GCA_947476535.1 Betaproteobacteria bacterium | reverse complement strand
CGCATCTTTTCTTCCGAGCCGCAGGTGGCGATGACGCGCGCGCCGAGGATCTTGGCGATGTCGATGGCGGCCAGGCCCACGCCGCCCGCGGCGCCATGCACCAGCAGCGTCTCGCCGAACTGCAGGTGCACCCACTGCGGCCACACCAGGGCGGCGTAGGAGGTGATGGCCGAAGTCGGCATGCCGATCGACTTGTGAAAGGGCAGCGAATCGGGAATGTGATAAGTGCGGTATTCCGGGGCGACGCATTCGTCGGCATAGGCGCCGAAATTCACGTGGCACACCACGCGGTCGCCGACCTTGAACTGCGTGACGCCCTCGCCGATGGCCGACACATAGCCCGCATTCTCGATGCCGGGCACGTGGGGCAGCGAGGGCTTGACCTGGTACTTGCCCTCGACGCGTAGCGACATGGCGAAGTTCATGCCGGCGGCCTGCGTGCGCACCTTCACCAAGCCCGGGCCGGCATCCGGCGACGGCCAGTCGTCCTCGATCTTCAGGTTCTCGAACTTCGTCCACTGTCTGACAACCAGAGCGCGCACGGCGGGAATCCTTTCAATGAAGACAGCGATGAGGGGGGCACGGTGAGGCAGGAAGGCGCAGCGATTATAGCCGTGGGCACCCGTCGTCCGGTTGTGCGCGGGTCGCGCACGGGCAGCATGATGGCTGTAGCAATGCTAACCTTCGACCGCTTCGCCGCTGAATCTGAGTCGAACCTGAACTGGAGCATGAACCCACATGGCTGACACCCTGCCGCTTGCCGGTATCACCGTGGTTGAACTGGGCGACAACGCCGCCGCGCCTTTCTGCGGGCAGGTGTTGGGGGACCTCGGCGCGGATGTCATCAAGATCGAGCGTCCCGGCGTGGGCGACCCGTCGCGCCATTTCGCCAAGCCCGACTGGAACGGCCTGTCACCGATGTTCGCCGCCATCAACCGCAACAAGCGCTCGGTGGTGGTCGATATCAAGAATCCGGAGGACCTCGCGCGCCTGCACACGCTGATCAGCGACCAGGCCGATGTGTTCTTCCACAACCTGCGACCGGGGACCTCGGCCAAGTTCGGCCTGGACAGCGAATCGCTCCTGAAGCGCAATCCGCGCCTGGTGTACCTGGAACTCGGGGCCTTCGGCAATCGCGGGCCGCTGGCCAAGGCCCCCGGCTACGATCCACTGATGCAGGCCTTCGGCGGCATCATGAGCGTGACCGGCGAGAAAGGCCGGCCGCCGGTGCGCGTGGGCGTGCCCATCATCGATTTCGGCGCAGGGCTGTGGAGCGTCATCGGCATCACCTCCGCGCTCAACCGCCGGCACACCACGGGCCTGGGCGGCGTGGTGGACGTGTCGCTCTACGAGACGGCGCTGGCATGGATGAGCTTTCTCTCGGCGGCCAACATGGCCACGGGGGAGATGCCCGAGCGCCTGGGGTCGGGCACCATCATCACCGCGCCCTACCGCGCCTACGAGTGTGCTGATGGCTATCTGGTGGTCGCTGCGGCAAATGACCGGTTGTACGCCAAGCTCTCGCAGGCGCTGGGGCATCCGGAGTGGAGCGCAGATCCGAAACTGAATGGCAACATCGCGCGTGTGCAGAACCGCGATCACTGCGACCAGTTGATCGGCGACATCATGATCACCGCACCACGCGCCGTGTGGCGCGAAAAGCTCGATGCCGCCGGCGTGCCCAATGCGCCGCTGCAGGACATCGCCGAGGTGCATGCCCACCCGCAGACGGCAGCGCTGGGAATGCTACTCGCCACCTCGAATCCCGCGCTCAAGCTGATGGGCATGCCGGTATCATTCGATGGTGAGCGGCCTCAGGTGCGGCGCGAGCCGGCCCCGCTGGGCGCGCATACCGAAGAAGTGCTGGGGAAGCTGGGCAAGAAATAGCGCGCAGCCGGACGATGGGATCGTCCCTCGCTGCGGCGCTGCAAACAACCGGGAGATGAACATGTCGAATGCAACCGCGAACCAAGAGCCCTTCAAGGTATTCTGGCAGCCGGGCTGAACGTCCTGTCTCCGGACCAAGGAGTTCCTTGGCAAACACGGCGTCCCCTACATCTCCATCGATGTGCTGGCCGATGCAATGGGGCTGCAAGCGCTGCGCGACCTGGGCGCGCGCAGCGTGCCCGTCGTCTCGCGCGGAGAAAAATGGGTTGACGGCCAGGCGCTGCAGGCGCTGGCGGACTTTGTCGGCGTCAACTGGACGCACCGCATGCTCTCGCCCGCGGAACTCACCCAGCGCATCAACACCGTGCTGACAGCAGTCGCCCGCTTTGGCGCGCAGTTGCCACAGGACAAGCTTGCCACCATGCTTCCCAACGGCTTTCGCTCCTATGCGTCGCTCATCACGCATGTGGGGCAGATCGTCGAGGCTTACCTCGATTACGTGGAGCATGGCGTGCGGCTGGAGGAGGCGGCCTATGTGAAACTGGTGCCCAAGAGCCTTGTCATGCCGGCCGACATCGCGGCATTCGAGTTGTCTGTCCTCGAGCGGTTCAACGCGTGGTGGAAGAAGTCGGGGAGCACGGCCAACTTTGCCGCGCCGGCGAACGTGTATTACGGCGAGCAGACGCTGCACGAATTCATGGAGCGCAGCGCCTGGCACGCGGCGCAGCACACGCGCCAGGTGCAGTTGCTGCTCGAAACCCTGGGCGTCGCCCCCGATCGGCCGCTTGCCAAAGAGGACCTCGCCGGCTTGCCGCTGCCGGAGAATGTCTGGGACGACAAGATGGTCTTTGCCGCCTAAGAGAGTTTTTCACAGGGTTGCTCGCGGTTCACCCTGCCGCCGCCCTGTGGTCTGAGGCATACTTGAGCGCGCCTCGCAGCACTGCGCTTTGCAGCCGTGCTGCCCCCTCTCCGGAAAGGCCGGCCCATGCCCAAGTTCTGCGCCAACCTGACGCTGCTGTTCAACGAGTTCGACTTCCTCGACCGCTTCGATGCGGCTGCGCGCGCCGGCTTCAAGGGCGTGGAAATCCAGTTTCCCTACGCCTGGGACAGCGCCGTGGTGGCCGAGCGCGCCCGTGCGGCGGGCGTCGAGATCGTCCTTTTCAACCTCCCGGCCGGGGACTGGGCCAATGGCGAGCGCGGCATCGCCTGCCTGCCCTCGCGCATGTCGGAATTCCGCGACGGCGTGGGCAAGGCCATCGAGTACGCCCGCATCACCGGGTGCAGGCGCCTGAACATCGTCTCCGGCATCGTGCCGCCCAAGTTGCAGGAAAAGACGCTGCGCGAGACCTTCATCTCCAACTTGCGCTTCGCCTCCGATGAGCTGTCGCGCGCCGGCATCGAACTCATGATCGAGCCGATCAACACGCGCATCATCCCCGGCATTTATGTTCGCTACAGCGGGCAGGCGCTGGCGCTCATCGACGAGGCGTCGGCCAAGGCCAAGCTGCAGTACGACGTCTTCCACATGCAGATCATGGAGGGCGACCTGGCAAAGACCATCGAGGCGAACATCGCGCGCATCGGCCACATGCAGGTGGCCGACGTGCCCGAGCGCCACGAACCCGGCACCGGCGAGATCAACTATGCCTATCTCTTCGATCTCATCGATCGCCTGGGCTACACGGGCTGGATCGGCGCCGAGTACAACCCGGCGCACGGCACGCTGGCGGGGCTGGGGTGGGCGCAGCCCTACCTCGACTCGCAAGCCATGCGTGCCGAGCATGCCGCCCGCGCCACGGATGCCAGCGGGGCCGCGGCCGAATGAAGGCCGCGGCGGTGCGAGGCCTTTGCTAGTGGGCGATCCGGGCGTCAACATCGAGCGCCAGGCACAGGTGCGCGCGCGGCTTGCGGCGCTCCTGCCGGCCGAGTCGATCCTGTTCGAGCGCGAAGACACGCGGCCCTATGAGTGCGACGGCCTCTCGGCCTATCGTCAGCAGCCCATGCTGGTGGTGCTGCCGGCCAATGAAGACGAAGTGCGCGCGGTGCTCGTTGCCTGCCACGACATGCGCGTGCCGGTGGTGCCGCGGGGCGCGGGCACCGGGCTGTCGGGTGGCGCGCTGCCCATGGGCGACGGCGTGCTGCTGTCCTTGGCGCGCATGAAGAAGATCCTCTCGCTCGATCCGGCGGCGCGCATGGCGCGCGTGCAGCCGGGCGTGCGCAACCTTGCCATCTCGGAAGCGGCCGCGCCCTACGGGTTGTATTACGCGCCCGATCCGTCGTCGCAGATCGCCTGCACCATCGGCGGCAACGTGGCCGAGAACTCGGGCGGCGTGCATTGCCTGAAATACGGACTCACGGTGCACAACGTGGCACGCGTGCGCGGCCTGACCATCGCCGGCGAAGTCGTTGAGTTCGGCTCCGAGGCGCTGGATGCCGCAGGCTACGACCTGCTCGCGCTCATGATCGGCAGCGAAGGCATGCTGGCGGTGGTGACCGAGGTGAGCGTGCGCCTGGTGCCCAAGCCGGAGACCGCGCGCTGCATCATGGCCTCGTTCGATGACGTCGAGCGCGCCGGCGATGCGGTGGCCGGCATCATCGCCGCAGGCATCATCCCGGCGGGGCTGGAGATGATGGACCAGGCGGCGACGCGCGCCGTCGAGGCCTTTGCGCACGCGGGCTACGACCTGGAGGCGAAAGCATTGCTGCTGTGCGAGGCCGATGGCAACCCGGAGGAAGTCGCAGGTGAAATCGCGCGCATGAGCGAGGTGCTGCAGCGCCAGGGGGCCACGGCAATTCGCGTGTCCCGTTCGGAGGCCGAGCGGCTGCTGTTCTGGGCAGGGCGCAAGGCGGCCTTCCCGGCGGTGGGACGCATCTCGCCCGATTACTACTGCATGGACGGCACCATCCCGAGGAAGCGCCTGGGCGAGATGCTGCGCTTCATCGCCGCCATGGAAGCGAAATACGGCCTGCGCTGCCCCAATGTGTTCCATGCCGGTGACGGCAACCTGCACCCGCTCATCCTTTTCGATGCCAATGTGCCCGACGAGTTGCATCGCACCGAGCAGTTCGCCGCCGAAGTGCTGGAGAAGTGCATCGCGCTGGGTGGCACCATCACCGGCGAGCACGGCGTGGGCATCGAGAAGATCAACCAGATGTGCGTGCAGTTCTCGGCGAGTGAGCTCGCGCTCATGCGCGGCGTGAAAGCGGCCTTCGATCCGGATGGCCTGCTCAATCCGGCGAAAAACATCCCCACGCTGCATCGCTGCGCCGAGCACGGCGGCATGCATGTGCGCGCGGGACGCCTCGCGCATCCCGAGCTGCCGCGGTTCTGAGGCAGGGGACCGTGGACACCGAAATGCTGTCACCGCTTGTCGATGCCGTGCGTGCCGCCGCTGCGGGGGGAGGCGACGGCAAAGCCCGGGCCTTGCGCATCGCGGGCGGCGGCAGCAAGGATTTCTACGGCCGGCCAACGGCGGGCGAGCCGCTGGATGTGCGTGGATACGCCGGCATCGTCGCCTACGAGCCCACCGAGCTGGTGGTCACCGCGCGGTGCGGCACCCCACTGGCGGAACTGGAAGCCACGCTGGCGGCCAGCGGGCAGATGCTGGCGTTTGAGCCGCCGCATTTTGGCGGCCCACCTGATCTGCAGCCGCCGCATTCTGGCGGCCCACCTGGCCCGCAGCCGCCGTATTCTGGCGCAACAGCAACTGTCGGCGGCATGGTCGCGGCGGGCCTCGGCGGTCCACGTCGCCAGGCCGCGGGCGCGCTGCGCGACTTCGTGCTCGGCGTGACCATCCTCGACGGGCGCGGCGAAGTGCTCAGCTTCGGTGGCCAGGTGATGAAGAACGTCGCCGGCTACGACGTGTCGCGGCTGATGGCGGGATCGCTGGGCACGCTGGGCATCATCCTGGAGGTGTCGCTGAAGACGCTGCCTTGCCCGGTCATGGAGGAAACGCTGCAATTCGAGATGCCCGAGGACAAGGCCATCGCAACGCTCAATCGCTGGGCGGGGCAGCCGCTGCCTGTCACGGCGAGCGCATGGTGTGCCGGCGAGCTGCATGTGCGGCTGTCCGGCGCGCCCGTGGCGGTGTCGGCTGCGCGCGAGAGAATGGGAGGCGTACGCATCGATGCGGACGCGGCGCAGAGGTTCTGGCTGTCCATCCGCGAGCAATCCGCGGTGTTCTTCGGCGCGGAGGACGCGTTGGTTCGACCGTTGTGGCGCTTGTCCGTGCCCTCCACCACGCCAGCCGCGGCGCTGGATCGCATCGAAGGCGCCCGCCTCATCGAGTGGGGCGGGGCGCTGCGCTGGGCGGCGAGCGGCACCGATGCCGCGACGATTCGCGATGTGGCGGCGAAGGCCGGCGGGCACGCCACGCTGTTTCGTGCCGAGGCTGGACTGCGCGAGCGCATTGGCGTGTTCCAGCCGCTGGCGCCCGCGGCACTGGCCATCCATCGCCAGTTGAAGGCGGCCTTCGACCCGCACGGCATTTTCAACCCTGGCCGCATGTACGCCGAGTTCTAAGACGTCCGACCCATTATGCAAACCCACCTCGCCGATTGGATCAAGGACACGCCCGAGGGCATCGCCGCCGAGGCGATCCTGCGCAAGTGCGTGCACTGCGGCTTCTGCAACGCCACCTGCCCGACCTACCAGTTGCGGGGCGATGAACTTGACGGCCCGCGCGGCCGCATCTACCTCATCAAGCAGATGCTGGAGGGCGAGCCGGTGAGCGCGCGCACCGGGCTGCATCTTGACCGCTGCCTCACCTGCCGCGCCTGCGAGACCACCTGCCCATCGGGCGTGCAGTACGGCAAGCTGGTCGACATCGGGCGCGCCGTGGCGGCGCGAAAACTGGAGCGGCCGTGGTTCGATCGGCTGCAGCGGCGCGTATTGGCCGGCGTGTTGCCGCGGCCCTGGTTGTTCGCGCCGCTGGTCACTTTGGGGCGCTGGTTTCGCTGGCTGCTGCCGGCGTCGCTGGCGGCCAAGGTGCCTGCCGATGCGCCCGCCGCTGGCGCTCGTCCACCCATTCGTCACGCGCGGCGCATGCTGGTATTGGCGGGCTGCGTGCAGCCGGCGCTCTCACCCGACATCAACGCGGCGGCGGCGCGCGTGCTCGACCGCATCGGCATCTCGCTCGTCGAGGCCGAGGGCGCCGGCTGCTGCGGCGCGCTGCGGTTTCACCTGGACTATCAGGCCGACGGGTTGCAGGACATGCGCCGGCTGATCGACGCGTGGTGGCCGCTGGTCGAGCAGGGTGGCATCGAGGCCATCGTCATGACGGCGAGCGGTTGCGGCGTCACGGTGAAGGAGTACGGCCACCATCTCGCGGGCGACCCCGCGTATCGCGACAAGGCGGCGCGCATCAGCGCCATGACGCGTGATCTCTCGGAAGTGCTGCAGGCCGAGCGGGTATTGCTGGAAAGAGCGCTCGAAACAACGCACGAAACAACGCACGAAACAGCGTCGGCACGGCTGGACTCGCGCGCAACCGACAAGCCGGACGCGCGCAGCATTGCATTTCATCCGCCCTGCACCCTGCAGCATGGCCAGCAGCTTCGCGGCGTGGCCGAGGGCATCCTCTCGGCGGCGGGGTTCAAGCTGGTCCCGGTGCCCGATGCCCATCTGTGCTGCGGGTCGGCCGGAACCTACTCGCTGCTGCAGCCGGCCCTGTCGTCGCAACTGCAGGCGGACAAGGTCGCGGCGCTGCAATCGGGCGATGCGTCGATGATCCTCACCGCCAACATCGGCTGCCAGAGTCATCTGGCGGCCGCCGCGCGCCTGCCAGTGCGCCACTGGGTGGTGGCGCTGGATGAGCGCATGGCAGAAATGGAAAGTTTCAAATGATTACAATGCCTACTGTAATGTCCGTAATGACTGTGGTCTGTGCATTTTTTGATCATAATAGTCAGGCAGGCTACAGCCCGGAGGGTGGCGCGTGACGCCCCCGCAGGCGGGAGTTGCTGCGGACGCCTTGGCCGACGCCAGGCTCGACAAGACGCCGGCCGCGCGCGATGCGCAAGGCATGCCGGCCAAGGGCGACATCTCGCAGTTTGCGCGCCTCGTGCGTTTCCTTCTTCCCTATCGCCTGCGCCTGGTGCTCGCCATGGTGGCGCTTGCGGTGGCGGCGCTGTGCGTGCTTGCGCTCGGGCAGGGACTGCGGCATGTCATCGATGGCGGCTTTGGTTCGGGTGACCCCGCCTTGCTCAACACGGCGCTGGCCGGCGTGGTGTTCGTGGCGGTGCTGTTGTCGCTGGCCACCTGGGCGCGCTTCTACCTGATGATGTCCACCGGGGAGCGCGTGGTGGCGGACATCAGGAAGGCGGTGTTCAGCCACGTGCTGGAACTTTCGCCCGCATTCTTCGACACCACGCGCACCGGCGAGATTGTGTCGCGGCTCACCAACGACACCACGCAGCTGCAGAATGTGATCGGCTTCGGCGTATCGATGTTCCTCCGGAGCGCGCTGATGCTCGCCGGCGCGCTGGTGATGCTGTTCATCACCAGCCCCAAGCTCGCGGCCTTCATCGTCATCGGCGTGCCGGCGGTGGTGGTGCCCATCCTCGTGATCGGCCGGCGCGTGCGGCGGCTGTCGCGCGACAACCAGGACCGCGTCGCCGACGTGTCCTCGCACATCGACGAGGCCATCCATGAAATCCGCACCGTGCAGGCCTATGCGCACGAGGACGCCGATCGCCGCGGCTTCGATGCGCGCGTCGAGGCGGCCTATGACTCGGGTGTTCACCGCATTCGCATCAAGGCCTGGCTCATCTCGCTGGTGATGTTGATCGGTTTCTGCGCGGTGGGCGTGATCCTGTGGGTCGGCGGGCACGACGTGCTGGCGGGAAAACTGACCGCAGGCGAGCTCTCCGCCTTCGTGTTCTACGCCGCCGTGGTGGCGACGGGCGCGGGCACCGTGTCCGAGGTATGGGGCGAGTTGCAGCGCGCCGCGGGGGCCACGGAGCGGCTCATGGAGCTCCTGGAGACGCGACCGGATATCGTGGCCGTTCCCGGTGCCCAGGCGCTGCCGCGGCGCGACGGCGGATCGGGCAATGCTGACGCTGCCGGCGCGGGCGCCGTGGCCTTCGAGGGCGTGAGCTTTTGTTACCCGACGCGTCCCGAAGTGCCGGCCTTGTCGGGTTTTTCGCTCTCGGTGCGGTCGGGCGAGCGCGTGGCGCTGGTGGGGCCCTCGGGTGCGGGCAAGACCACCGTGATGGCGCTTCTGTTGCGGTTCTACGATCCGCAGCAGGGACAGGTGCTCGTCGACGGCATCGACATGGCGCGCTGCGACCCGCGCGAAGTGCGCCGCCAGTTCGCGCTTGTTCCGCAGGACCCGGTGATCTTCGCCGCCAGCGTGACCGACAATGTGCGTTATGGACGGCCCGAGGCGAGCGATGCCCAGGTGCGCGCCGCCTGCGAGGCGGCGCATGCCATGGACTTCATCGAGCGGCTGCCGCAGGGTTTCGCGACCGACCTGGGCGAGCGCGGCATCAAGCTCTCCGGTGGCCAGCGCCAGCGACTGTCGATCGCGCGCGCGCTCCTGGCCGACCGGCCCATCCTGCTGCTCGATGAAGCCACCAGTTCGCTGGATGCCGAGAGCGAGCGCAAGGTGGCCCTCGCGCTCGAAGGCCTGATGCGCGGGCGCACGTCGCTGGTGATCGCGCATCGCCTCGCCACCGTGCAGACCGCCGATCGCATCGTCGTGCTCGAGCACGGGCGCCTGCATTCGGCGGGCACGCACGCCGAGCTGATGCGCGAGGGCGGGCTGTACTCGCACCTGGCAAGGCTGCAGTTTCTCAGCGACGCCGGACCCGCGCAGATCCCCGCCTGACCGTTTCCGCGGCTGGCGGGGGCGACCGACGCAGCTTTGTGGAATCTTGGATAATGCAGCGATGCAGACCCGACCCGTGATCCTGTGCGTGAGGGCGTTGGCCACGGCATGCTGGCTGGCCCTCGCCAACGCGACATTCGCCGCTGCGCCGGAGGCGCCTGGTGCGAATGAGCACCTGGCGGCATTGAGTGCAGCCTACGTGCGCGCGGCACAGCCGGGCGCTCAGGCAGACACTTACCGCGAATTGCTCGGTGTCGTGCTTGCCCGTGCGCAGCGCAGCTTTGCGCTGGAAGTGGACACGCCCGCATTCATCGCCGCGGCCTTGAAGGTGCTCGAGCCGCTCGCGCCCGGATCAGGAGAGCCGGCGGCGGTGTTCAAGTCGGCGGTCAACGCCGCGCTCGCGGCGCTCGATCCGCATTCGGACTATCTCGACCCGCGCGAACAGGCCGCGCGGCGCAGCGCCATCACGGGCAGCTTTGGCGGGCTGGGAATGCAGGTGGACATGGCGGACGGGCTGGTGCGCGTGGTCGCGACCATGGAGGACACGCCGGCTTCGCGCGCCGGGCTCAGGGGCGGCGACGTGATCGTGCGATTCAACGAGCAGCCGGTGCTCGGCATGAGCCTCGCCGATGCCATCTCGCGCATGCGTGGCGATCCCGGCACGCCCATTACCCTGATCATCCGGCGTCCCGGGCGCGAGGAAGAGTTTCCGGTGTCACTGGTGCGCGCCATCATCCGTACCCAGGCGCTGCGCTGGCGCATGGAAGGCGATGTGCTGGTGTTGCGCCTGGCGCGCTTTACAGTGTCGGTCGCCGCCGACATTGAAAAAGCCATCGACGCGGCCAGCGCGGTGCGCGCGCCGCGCGCCGTGATCCTCGACATGCGCGGCAATCCCGGCGGCCTGCTCGAGCAGGCCGTGGCGGCAGCAGACATTTTCCTCGCCAAGGGGGAGATCGTGTCGCTGCGCGGGCGCACGGCGGGCAATCGCCGCACCTGGAGGGCCGACGCGGCCGAGCGACTCGCCGGCCTGCCGATGGTGATCCTGATCAACGGCGTTTCGGCATCGGCCGCGGAACTGGTGGCCGCCGCGCTGCAGGAGAATGGCCGCGCCACCGTCATGGGCCAGCGCAGTTTCGGCAAGGGCAGCGTGCAGACCATGATGTCGTTGGGTGCCGACAAGGGCTTGCTGCGCCTCACCACGGCGGTGTATTACGGGCCCTCGGGTCGGACGGTGCAGCGCAGCGGGGTCGTCCCCGATATCGAGTTGCTTGAGGCCACGCCCGCCCAAGTGCCGCGCCGCCGCGAAGCCGATCGCGCGCATGCACTGCCCGGCAGCGACGACGCGCCAGCGGCCCCCAAAGCGCGCTTGGAGCAGGCGCGCTGCGCGCCGACCAAGCCGGACGACCCGGCGCTTGCCTGTGCGATGGCCTTCCTGAGGACCGGCGACATCGACGCATTCGTCGCCGAACTGGCCGCCCCCGAATTTGCCGCGCAGCCGTGAGCCCCGGACTGCACTGGCGATGACGAATCGAATTGTTCCCTGAAGGAGTACTGGCATGAAACGATGGTGCGCGCTGTCGCTGGTTGTTCTGGGATGTTCGGCCTGGGTGCCGGCAGCCTGGCCGCAGTCCTTCCCGAACAAGCCCATTCGCCTGATCACCGGCAACCCGCCGGGAACGGTGATCGACGGCAATGTGCGCATGGTGTCTCCCGAGCTGGAGAAGCTGCTCGGGCAGCCGGTGCTGATCGAGCACCGTACCGGCGCCAACTCCACCATCGCCGCCCAAGCCGTCAAGAATGCCGCGCCCGACGGCTACACGCTGCTGCTCGGGAGCGGGCCGCAGGCCAGCATCCTGTTGAATGCCAATAACGGCGTCGATGTCGGCCGCGAGATGGTGGCGGTGTCGATGCTGGTCAAGGCGCCGTACGTGCTGTTTGCGCGCGCCAACCAGCCCTTCACGACTATGGCCGAACTCATCGCCTATTCGAAGGCCAACCCGGACAAGCTCAAGTTCGGCGCGGCGTCACAGGTGCAGGAGCTGGTCATGGCGGTGATCAAGTCGTACACCGGCATCACCTCCATCAGCATTCCGTATCGCGGCTCGCCGCCCATTGTCGCCGCGTTGCTGGGCGATGAGGTGGACCTCGCGACGTCGTCGGCGCCGCCGTTCCTCGCGCACCTGCAGTCGGGCCGCATGCGCGCCATCATGGTGGCCTCCGACAAGCGCATGCCGCTGCTGGCGCAGACACCGACCGGGTATGAGGTGGGGGTACAGGCGGACCTCGGCCTGTATGTCGGCCTGTGGGCGCCGGCAGGCACCCCCAACGACATCGTGCGCCGGCTTTCCACGGCGTTCGCGTCTGCGATCAAGGCGCCTGCGGCTTCCGAGCAGCTGCGCAAGAATTTCGGCGCCGAGCCCATCGGCTCGAGCCCGGAAGAGCTGGCGCGCATGCTCGAGACCGACATGAAAGTGTGGGCCGAGGCGGCGCGCGCCACCAATTTCAAACCACAGCCCTGATCACTGGGAGTGCCTGACAGAATTGCCGTTTGGCGCCGTGAAGCAGGGGAGTTTGAGGGAGCATGAGGGGATGTGTCCCTTCATTTTTTTAATCGACTGTTACTGAGGCAAAAACCATGAGCAAAGACGAACTGCAAACCCTCTCGGCCGGCAATGTGGTGGGCTGGGTCACCGGACGCGCCAAGGTCACGCGCGCCGAATGGGACGCCGCCGTCGACAAGGCGTGGCCGGCGTTCATCGCGGAGATGTCCACCAATGCCGGGTTCAAGGGGGCGACCGTCTGCTGGACCATCGAGACCGGCGAGGTCGCGGTGGCCGGCATCTGGTCCAGCGAGGCAACGCGCCTCGCCTACGAGGCGAAGTCGGCCAGCACCGTGCGCGCCATCTTCAATCAATTGATCGAGACGCCCAGGCGCCACAAGCAGGTGATCACCAAGATGCACTGGCACAAGGGGGGCTGAGGTAATAGCTCATTTCACAATTGAGGGGATGCTCCCCTCAGGCTCCCCTACATCAGGGGCCATTTCGGTCATCCTGAAATGGCCTCTAATAAACGCCGGCTTCGGCCTGTTGCGCGCGTGGGCCGGCGCCGGCATGACGTGTCTTGGCGCGGGGCGGCGCACATTGCGCAATGCGATGGAAGGTGCCTGAGCCGTACGCGAAAGCGCAATCACGCCGAGGAAACGGGGGTGCGGTATCATGGCGCCCGTCCCAAGTCAGTCATAGCAAGGAACCACCATGCAGATCGGCATTCCGGCCGAAACGCGGTCGGGAGAGACCCGCGTTGCAGCAACGCCTGAGACAGTCAAGAAATTGCTGGCAGCAGGCCACGCGGTGCTGGTTCAATCCGGCGCCGGTGTCGCGGCCAGCATGCCCGATGGCGATTACGCTGCCGTCGGGGCGGAGATCGTCACCTCTGCCGCGGAAGCCTTTGCGGCGGAGCTGGTGCTGAAGGTGCGCTCACCCCAAGACAATGAGCTGCCCCAATTGAAATCGGGGCAGGTGCTGGTCGGCATGCTCAATCGCTTCGACGCGGCCGGGCTCGCGGCGCTGGCCGCGCGCGGTGTCACCGCATTCGCACTGGAGGCCGCGCCGCGCATTTCGCGCGCGCAATCGATGGACGTGCTCTCGTCGCAGGCCAACATCGGCGGCTACAAGGCGGTGATCACCGCGGCGGGCCACTACGGCAAGCTGATGCCGATGCTCATGACTGCGGCTGGCACCATCAAGGCGGCGCGCGTGGTCGTGATGGGCGTCGGCGTTGCCGGCCTGCAGGCCATCGCCACCGCCAAGCGCCTCGGCGCCGTGGTGGAGGCGACCGACGTGCGCGCCGAGACCAAGGAGCAGGTGGAATCGCTGGGCGCCAAGTTTATCGACGTGCCGCTCACTGACGCGGAAAAGGAATTGGCCAAAGGCGCTGGCGGCTACGCGCGCGACATGGGCGACGATTACCGCAAGCGCCAGGCGGCGCTCGTAGCCGAGCGCATCAAGGCGGCCGACATCGTCATCACCACCGCATTGATCCCCGGACGTCCGGCGCCGGTGCTGGTCACCGAGGACATGGTGAAGAGCATGAAGCCCGGATCTGTCATCGTCGACATGGCCGCTGAACAAGGCGGCAACTGCCCGCTCACCGAGCGCGACGCCGTGGTGGTGAAGCATGGGGTGACGCTGGTCGGGCACACCAATTTCCCGGCCATGGTGGCCAACGACTCATCCGCGCTGTATGCGCGTAATGTGCTCGACTTCCTGAAGCTGGTCATCGACAAGGAAGGAAAATTCGTCCTCAACCGCGAGGACGAGATCGTCGAAGCCTGCCTTATGGCGCATGGCGGAGAGCTGGTGAAGAAGGCCTGACGGCTCCGACGTTATATCAATAACGATATAGGAATCGCTTGAAGAGCCTGGCTGCTCTAGGATCTTCGATTTGGAAAGTTTAGAAATTGGCGCACCGGTGACGGGTGCCATGTGCAAGGAGGAGCGGCAATGACAGGGACGGTAGATCCCACCATCATCAACCTGGTGGTGTTCGTGCTGGCGGTGTTCGTCGGTTACCACGTGATCTGGAATGTCACCCCGGCGCTGCACACGCCGCTGATGAGCGTGACCAACGCCATCTCCAGCGTCATCATCGTCGGCGCCATCCTCGCCGCGGGCCCTGCAGAGATCGACTTCGGCTCGGTGATGGGCGCCGTCGCCGTGGCGCTGGCCGCAATCAACGTTGCCGGCGGCTTCCTCGTGACCCGGCGCATGCTCGAGATGTTCAAGAAAAAGAAGCAGGCCTGACCCATGAGCGCCAACGTCATTGCACTGTGTTACCTGGTCGCCTCGGTCTGCTTCATCCTGGCGCTGAAAGGCCTGTCGCACCCGGAGACGGCGCGCCGCGGCAACGCCTTCGGCATCGCCGGCATGACGCTGGCGGTGCTCACCACCCTCTCGGTGGTGCTGCACGGGCGCATCGACATGATCCTCGCCGCCATGCTGATCGGCGGGGGCATCGGCGCGGTTGCCGCGCGGCGCGTGCAGATGACGCAGATGCCCGAACTGGTTGCGGCCATGCACTCGCTGGTGGGCCTGGCGGCGGTGCTGATTGCGGTGGCCGTGGTGGACAACCCGGCTGCGTTCGGTGTCAGCCCACCCTTGCCGATGGGAAACCGTCTGGAGCTCTTCATCGGCACCTTCGTCGGCGCGCTGACTTTCTCGGGCAGCGTCATCGCCTTCGGCAAACTCGCGGGCCTAGGCAAGCAGTTTCGCCTCTTCTCCAGTGCACCGGTGACTTTCCCCGGCCAGCACATGGTCAACCTCGTGCTGGCGCTGGCCATGCTGGGCTTTGGCGCGGCCTTCTTCATGTCGCCCGACAAGGCCTGGACGCCGTTCCTCGTCATGACGGCGATTGCCTTCGTGCTCGGCGTGTTGATCATCATCCCCATCGGCGGCGCCGACATGCCGGTGGTGATCTCCATGCTGAACAGCTATTCGGGCTGGGCGGCAGCGGGCATCGGCTTCTCGCTCAACAACACCATGCTGATCATCGCCGGCTCCTTGGTCGGGTCGTCGGGGGCCATCCTGTCCTACATCATGTGCAAGGCGATGAACCGCTCGTTCTTCAGCGTCATTCTGGGCGGCTTCGGCGCCGAAGAGGGCACGGCCGCGGTCAGCGCCGGCGACCAGACGCATCGCTCCGGATCCGCCGACGATGCCGCCTTTCTCATGGGCAATGCCGAATCGGTGATCATCGTTCCGGGGTACGGCCTGGCCGTGGCGCGCGCGCAGCACGCCGTCAAGGAGTTGGCCGCCAAGCTCACCGCCAAGGGTGTGACCGTGCGCTACGCGATTCATCCGGTGGCGGGGCGCATGCCCGGCCACATGAATGTGTTGCTGGCCGAGGCCGAGGTGCCTTATGACCAGGTGCTGGAAATGGACGAGATCAATTCCGACTTCGGCGCCACCGACGTGGTGCTGGTGCTGGGCGCCAACGACGTGGTGAACCCGCTGGCGCACGAAAAGGGCAGCCCGATCTATGGCATGCCGATCCTGGATGTCGCCAAGGCGCGCACGGTGCTCGTGAACAAGCGCTCCATGGCCTCGGGCTACGCCGGCCTCGACAACCCGCTTTTCTACATGGACCGCACCATGATGGTGTTCGGCGATGCGAAGAAGGTGGTGGAAGATATCGTCAAGGCGCTCGATTAGGAGCGGACCGCGCAGCCCGCTCCTTCGACTTCGCCCCCCCGGATGCGCTGGCGGCTAGAATGTTGTCATGACGCACGAAAAATCCGCGCGGTCCAAGTCCGATGAAGCGCGCAGCAACATCTTCGCGCGCATCCGCAAGGCCCAGGGACGCGGGGCGCCCACCGGGGATGCATCGCAGGGCCTGTCGGGCTCTGCCGACGAGTTGGCGGCGGCAGCTACCTACCTGAAGGCGCACCCGCGCGGCCCACTGCCGCCGTTGCCGGCCGGCAGGCACTCACTGGTTGCGCACTTTTGCACCCGCGCCGTGGCGATGCACAGCACGGTGGAGTCGATCGACTCGATGCGCGATGCGCCCCGGGCGGTGGCGCGTTATCTCGCGGCGAACACGCTGCCCATGTCCGGCTGCGTGTGGCCCGAACTGCCGGCACTCGATTGGCGAGTTGCGGGCATCGATGTGGCGGCGCGTGCTGCCATCGACGCCGACGCCATCGGCATCACGGGCGCCTTTGCCGGCATCGCCGAGACCGGCACCCTGATGATGGTCTCGGGCCCGGGCACGCCGGGTTCGGTGAGCCTGCTGCCGGAGACCCACATCGCCATCGTCGAGGCCGGGCGCATCGTGGCGCACATGGAGGACGCCTGGGCGCTGATGCGCGCGGAGCTGGGCCGGCCGCCGCGCGCGGTCAACTTCATCTCCGGGCCCTCGCGCACCGGTGACATCGAGCAGACCATCGTCATCGGCGCGCACGGGCCGTACCGCGTGCACATCCTCGTTGTAAAAAACTGACGGCCGCAACGACTGGCGTGAAATCAGGTGGGGTTAGCTTTGGCTACGGCTTGGTTGTCAATACAAAAAATACTGTTTTGTGCGGAAGTGCCGTCCTGCGCGGAATATTAATGTTGATGAATTGATGATTATTAACACACTAACTATATTTACTGTACTGTGTTCAGGACAAGGCTGTGCTCTGGAAAAACCAACTCCAGCTCTCGGGGGCCTTCAACATTGAGACCAAGGAGAAATCATGAAAAAGATTAAATGGGTGGTGATGGCGTTCGCCATCTTGCAGGCATTTGTCGTTCACAATGCCGTGTCCCAAACAACCTATGCACCGCCTACATCTGTCGTTGCAGCCGTAAACAAGTCTGGGGGATACTCCAATGTCGCCACGGTCTCATTTACGCCTCCGGCCACCAATCCAGGCACGACTTATTACAAAATCGTTTCATTGCCCGGCAACCGGGCCCGTCTCGTCAGCAGCACAGGTGCTGGAACCGGCGGGTACAAAAGCACATCCGGAGTGATCACTGTGAGTTTCGGTGTGAAAACAGGCCCGGGCCTCGGACCCACTGGTGGTAGCGCGGGCTGGGATTTCACCACCATGCTAGCAGGGAGCGTCAGCCACACTTTCTATGTGGCCCCTGCGGATAACAAAGGCAACGTTCTTTCAGCCACCTCAACGGCTTCAAATGCCGTCACCACGCCTGCAGTACTACCGGGACACTACATCGTTGCCTTGGATAGTTCAGGTAACTACAGCAATACTCCCGACTTTTTAGTTGCAGATGCTGGAGTAGCAGGTGCGCCATACACGCTCCCAAAGACTTCGGGGCGTTACCTGATTTTCTCCCACCTCACTTGCCACAAGGGCCCCGCCGCGGTCGGAACATACATGTTGAATGGAGTGTTCACGCTCAATTCATGCAATGGGCGAACTGATTGGGATCTACCGACTTGGTCATATCTTGATTCGTTGAAGAAGTTGTGGAACGACACAAACAATTACGCTTTTTCAAACTTTGGGGGGGGGTATAAGCCCTCTTATACCGGCACAGGGTCTGGTTGTCAGTACAAAGCAAGATCTTTCGCCGTGGGTACTCAAGACATTGGCTATGCTCCTTGTGTCCCGCCTGAGGTGACGACCTATCCGATGAGTTGCAGTCAAACGTCTTCAACTACATCATCGTGCGTAAACATTAATTTGGCCATCGGCCAAATGCGCGCCTCCCAATCGACCACGGGCGCTCCGTGAGGGTGGCAGTCAGGTAGCTGCAAGGTCGTAGTGCCCAAGGAGCCGACGCGAGTCGGCTCTTTTCTTTTGGGGCGCCCCGGCAGGGCGCACGCACTTGGAGGTGAATGTCCTCGGCTCGCGCGGCAAGGCGAAGCGTTAGCCGAACGGCCAGGGTGTTTCGCGGGCGACTGCACCTGACGACGCGCGGCCCATCTGCATGCGGGCTTTATCCACCATCCGATTCGATTCGGCGCAGCCTCACACTCACCCCACGCCAAGCGTTTCGGCTCCCTTGTTTTACAGATCAAGTGTGGATCACTGTTTGGCCCCGGTTTCTGCAGAAATTAATGAGTCCGCCCTGAACAATTTCTAACCTACTGATTATTTGTAGACAGTAGTGTCCGGTTAAATCTCAAACAACTTCAATTGGTTGGCGATGCTGGGCTGATTTTCGGTGTGTTCGTGGGGCTGGAAGGCGCAAGAGATCTGTATTTTCTCGAACACGGAGACCGAAAGAATCTGCAGCAATGTGTATAGAGAGGCATTGAGTTGAAGTTCCTTCTTGACGATGGCAATGAGCACATAGGTGGAAACGGCGCACCAGATCTGCGTCTTCACGGCGTTCTCGCTCGTGCCCAAGAATTTCTTGATCCGCAGGTGCTGCTTGACCCATTTGAAGAACAACTCGACCTGCCAGCGATTCTTGTAAAGAGCGGCGATGGTCAACGCGGGCAAGGTCGTGTTGTTGGTGAGGAACACCAGCGTCTTGCCAGACTCCGGATCTTTGAAGCGGATGCGCCGCAAATGTTCGGGGTAGCCTTTGGAGACGTAAAAGCCGTTCAGCGCGATCATCTGATCGCAGATCACACCAGTCAGTCTGTCGGTTACAGCCGAGTACACGCGGCTGGCATCCATGCCGCGCTTGGCACGCGTGACGAAGAAAGCGCCCGCCTGATGCAGGCGGTACAGGCGGGTGAAATCCAGATAGCCCCGATCCATCACGTAGAAAGCGCCGGCTTCGATGAGCAGCAGGTCGAGCACATTGACCTCGTGCATCTTGCCGTCGCTGATGTGAATAAAGGCAGGAATAGCGCCGCGCAGATCGAGCAACGTGTGCATCTTGACCGCAGCCTTGGTCGAGCGAAACGGCGCCCAATCGAACAGGCTCAAGCACAGGTCGATCGTCGTCGCGTCCAACGCGTAGACCGTATTGGTCAAGTCCAGCCCGAGATCCTCCTCCTGGTAGAGCCTGCGGGCACGCCGAATGAGCAGAGCCGACAGATCGGACCAGATATGCCAATCTCGCGAATCGTTGGCATCGGCCAAGGTGGAGCGGCGAACCGCGTGACGCAATCCCATTGCGTAGAGCTTGCTGGAATTGGCGCCCAGCGTGACCTCGATGTCGCGCAGACTCTCGCGCCATGTCAGTTGCGCAAATGCCATCACACGAAACTGCTCGGCGCAGCTCAGGCGGCGCACCCCGGCATTGCCCGAGTATTGATTCACGATGCGCGTAAAACTGGTCCACGGAACGAACTCCATCACTTGTGCAAACAGCGTCTTGCCGACATTCATGTCTCGCCCCAGGGAATATCACCCGGGGAAAACTACACAAAAATGAGGATTCCAAGTTCAAATCGGCACCAAGCAAAATCGGTCGTAAAGCCGCACCAGTATTGGCTCTTACACGAATCGACACCCGTTTAACCGGACACTACTGAAGTGCGATAAGGCCTTATCCGATTCCGAATGCATCGCCGAAGCTACGGCATGTCCTGCGGCCCGCGGTCCTCAGGTCTTCTTTACTCCGCGCGCCCCCTGGTGCGTCCGCACCAGCGCCCACATCGCAAGGGCCCACGGCACCAGCCACCACAACATGCCCAGGCCTTCCGCCAGCAGGCGCGACAGAAAGGCGTTCATGGGACGTCCCCGCGACTGGTGCTCCATCAGCGCTTGAGTCGCGCCGATGCAGAACATCGCCAGCGGCACGGACAGCGCGACAACGGCAAGCCACAGCAAGGCGCGGACGGTAAAGCGACGAACCTCAGCCTCGGTGTGCGTCTCGCGATCCACCATCCTGCGCAGGCGCCGCAACGCGGCCACGCCCATCATGCGGGTGGATTTTTCCTGCGCATAACGAGTCGCTTCCGGGTCACCTGCGCTCACGCGCGCTCCCAGCAATGTCCTTCAATATCGGCCCGACGCCTCTCCGCGGAGAAAACCCCGCGATCAATCGGTCTTCAGGTTGAGTTCGTTTATCAGCTTTGCCCACTTGTCGTACTCGATGCGCAGGTCAGCGCCGAACTCGCGCGAGCCCTGCACCCAGGGCTTGGACTTTTGCTTGAGGATCTTCTCGCGCGCCACCGGCCCGTTGAGCGTGCGCAGCAGCGCGCCCTCGAGGATGGCGACGATCTCCGGGGGCGTCGCGATAGGCGCGGCATAGCCGAACCATGCTGCCGGCAGGTAACCGGGCACACCCGTCACCTCGATGAAGGTCGGCACGTCGGGGGCATCGGCCTCGCGCTGCTGCGACCCCACTGCAAGCGCACGCAGTTTTCCGGAGGCGATCTGCGGAAAGGTCGTTGCAAAGCCGGTCATGTAGAACGCCACCACGCCGGTCATGGTGTCCGCGGTTGCCGATGCGGTGCTCTTGTAGGGAATGTCCTCTGCCTTCAACCCGCCGAACACGCCCTTGATGTATTCCACCTCGAGCTGGCTTTGGGCGCCCTTGCCCGAAGTCGCGAAACTCACCTTGCCCGGATTGGCCTTCATGTAATCGATGAGCTGCTTGAAGGTCTTGAACTGCGAATCGCCGCCCACCAGGAGCGCGAGCGGGTTGTACGACTGCCGCGCCAGCGGCACCAGGTCCCTCAGCGCGTCGTACAACGGCTTGTGGTAAAGCACGCTGTTGATGAGGTAGCTGTTGGTGGTGCTCACGATGGTATATCCGTCTGCCGGCGCGCGCGCCACGGCCTGCGTGCCCACCGCGCCGCCCGCGCCCTCGCGGTTTTCCACCAGCACCGGCTGCTTCAGTATTTCGGACATGCCCTCGGCGGCGATGCGCGAGGCGATGTCGGTGCCGCTGCCGGCGCTGTAAGGAACGACCAGGCGGATCGGCTTGGATGGAAACGCCTGCGCCTGCAGCGCGCCGCTGGACAGCATGCCCAGCACTCCACCCGCCACTGCAAAACCTATGGCCCGCATGGCGCCCCATCGTGATTGCACTGCAATTTTCCGATTCATCTCATCCTCCTCAGGCAAAACAATCGAAGTCGCGTCATTCGTCACTTGCGCTCAATCGGTCTTCAAGCCCAGCTCATTGATGAGCTTGCCCCACTTCTCCGATTCTGCGCGCATCTCCGCGCCGTAGTCCCGCGAATTGAGCACGCTCACGTAGGCTGAAGCGCCAGCAATCTTCTCGCGCACGGCCGGGACCGAGGTCGCTCGGATGATGCCCTCTTCCAGCCGGGACACGCTGTCGGCCGGCGTGCCAGCCGCGACGGTGTACCCGAGCCACGCCGCCGGATTGTAATTGCGGATGCCCGTGGCCTCGACGAACGTGGGGACATCCGGGATGTTGGGCAGGCGCTGCGGCGCACCGATGGCCAGCGCACGCAGTTTTCCCGCGGCGATGTTGGATGACATGGCGCCAAAGCCCGGCATGTAGAAGGCCACCGTGTTCGTCATGGTGTCTGCCACCGCCGACGCCGTGCTCTTGTACGGGACGTCGACGGCACTCAACCCGAACACCTGCTTGATGTACTCGACCTCGAGCTGGCTTTGCGCGCCCTTGCCCGAAGTGGCGAAGCTCGCCTTGCCCGGATTGGCCTTCATGTAGTCGATCAGGTCCTTCATGGTCCTGAAGGGCGAACTTGCACCCACCACGATGGTCAGCGGCACATAGGCCACTTTGGCCACCGGCGTGAAATCGCGGATCGCGTCGTATGGTGCCGCCTTGGCCAGTTGCGGCGCAATCAGGAAAGCATTGGAGATTGCAAGCACCGTGTAGCCGTCCGCCGGGGCATTGCGCGCGGCCACCGTGCCGACCACGCCCCCCGCACCCTCGCGGTTTTCCACGACCACCGGCTGCTTCAACTGGTCACCCAGACCCTCGGCGATGATGCGCGCCATGATGTCGGTGCCGGTACCCGGCCCGAACGGCACGAGAAAGCGCACCGGTTTGCTCGGAAATCCTTGTGCCTGAGCAGGGCTGTCGACGACAAAGCCCGCCAGCGCGCAAACCAGCGTCAACGCTGCAATCCTCATTGCCCTGCTCCCATGGTGGATGCCTGCGCAGACTACTCGGTGCGCATCCCGAGCGCGGTGATCAGTTTGCCCCATTTCTCGGATTCTGCCTTGATCTCCGCGGAGAATTCGCGCGATGGGGCGACACTCATGTTGGCGCCCACGCCGAGGATCTTTTCACGCACCCTGGGCAGCGTCGCGGCGTAGGCGATGCCCTGGTCGAGCCGGGCAATGGCTTCCTGGGGCGTGCCCGCCAGCACCACGTAGCCGAACCAGGAGGTCGGCACGTAATTCGGGATGCCCGTGGCCTCGACGTAGGTGGGGATATCCGGGGTCGCCGCCAGCCGCGACGGCGCGCCGATGGCCAGCGCCCGCAGCTTGCCCGAGCTGACGTTCGAGGCCACCGGCGGGAACACCGGCATGTAGAAAGTCACGGTGTTGGAGATGGTGTCGCCGATGGCCGCACCGGTGCTCTTGTACGGGATGTCCACGGCATTCAGGCCCAGCTGCTGCTTGATGTATTCGATTTCCAGGTGGCTTTGCGCGCCCTTGCCCGAAGTGGCGAAGCTTGCCTTGCCCGGATTGGCCTTGATGTAGTCGATCAGGTCCTTCATGGTCTTGTAAGGCGAACTCGCGCCGACCACGATGGTCATCGGCATGGCCGCAACCTTGGAGAGCGCAGTGAAGTCGCGCGTGGCATCGTACGGCGCCACCTTGAACAATTGCGGCGCAATCAGGAATGCGTTCGATATGGCGACCACGGTATAGCCGTCCGCCGGCATGGTCATGGAAGCCTTGGTGCCCACGATGCCGCCCGCGCCCTCCCGGTTCTCCACGATCACCGGCTGCTTGAGGTTCTCCGACAGGCCTTCGGCCACAACGCGTGCGATGGTGTCGGTGCCGCTGCCGGGGCCGAAGGGAACCAGGAGCTTGACCGGCTTGGTCGGCCAGGCCTGGGCCAGGGCTGCGCCGGAAAAGACCGCAGCCACCATTGCGAAAGAAATCATGCGAATCAGTTTTACGGGCTTCATGTGTGGTTCCTCGGGATGAATTGCGGTATGGGTGAGATCAGTCGATGCGATGCCATTGCGCAGCGCTCAGCGCGGCAGCAGTTCAGCCAATTCGCGGACGGAAATGGTGTCGAGCGACTGCACTGCCTGCCACAGGCGCTCGACGTCCCTGGTCGCCGGCGGCCGGTGCGCCATGGCGCCGCAGCCCTCGAATTTGTGCTTGATCACCGCATCGGTCAACGGGGCATCCGGATGCCCCATGCCGTGGCGCACGCTATGACGATGCTTCGCGCCGCTCTTCGTCTCGATCTCCACCGTTGCGCCCTCGATGGTGCCATCCGCAGAACGCGACTCATCCACCTGCCAGGTGACCCGATCGGCGAGGGATAGCACGGCAGGGTCCTTGAGGGCGGCATCGGTATAGGCCACCAGCGGCACGCTGCCGTGCTGCAACGCGACCGCCACGGCAAAGGGCAGGCTGCCCAGGGCATCCATCCGACCGGCCGGCCTGCGCCGGGCCGCAGCCGGCTCGCAGAAATGCAGGTTGGTGTTGCCCACGTGCAGGCGCACCTCGCGCACATCGGCCGGTGCCAGCTTGTGCATGCCTCTCAGGTCGAGCACCGCCTGCAAGGTGGCGTGCGTCTCGCGCGCCGAGGGCCAGGGCTTGATCGATATGCGGTCGGCCTCGAAATGGCTACCCAGATCCTTCAGCAGCGCTTCACGACGGTACTCGCCGCGAAAGAACGCGTTGAAGAGGCCGAAGCGCCCTTCGAGCGCACTGCGGTCGCCGCGCACGCCCGCCTCGGCCATGTAGGCCGCGGTCACGCCGTTGCGCGAAGAGAAACCGTCGCGAAAGCCGCGCACTTCCGACCCGCTCGCATACAGGCACTCCAGCGTGTTGCCCGCCTGGTGCAGCGTGAGCCCGAACGCAGATTCGATGGACTCGGGCTTCAAGCCGAGCATGATGGCCGCAGCCGAGGTCGCGCCGAAAATGCCGATCACGGGGGGACGCGTCCACGGGTACTCGTACAGCGAGCCGATGATGGCAAGCCCGAGCCTGCAGCTCACGTCATTGGCGAGCGCAACGGCGCGCAGCAGGTCTCGTCCCGATGCATTGCCGCGCGCTTCGGCCACCGCCAGCCCGGCCGAGAGCGAATTGGCGGTGGGATGCGCCACCGCTTCGTCGTGGGTGTCATCGAAATCGTATTGATGCGCCATGGCGCCATTGGCGAAGGCCGCGTGCGGCGCCGGAAGCTTCGCGGCGTGGCCGATGACGGTCGCCTCGGCCGCGCCGCCCCAACGCTCCAACACCCCGACGATCTTGCGTGCCGTGCCATTGGGCCCGGAACCCGCGAGCATCACACCGATCGTGTCGAAGATGCTGCGCTTGGTGGCGACGATGGCGTCGGCCGGAATGTCCTCGTAGCGCGTCTCGACGAGGAAGCGGGCGAAGTCGGCGGTGGCATCGGGTCGGGTGCCGACGGCGGCACCTGGCGCTGGGATGTTGCTCATGCAGGTAGTCCTCTGGAATGGTGAAGGCACGCGATGGCTCGACGCAAGCGGCGCACGAAAACCTGTTGCTGCGGGCCCAAATGCTACCGCGAAACGCCGCGCACCTGCACTGAAACTGCGCAAGCGCGCCCAGATGCGCCGGCAATGCGGGGCCGCACGCCGCGTGCGTGGCTGCAGTAAAGTGGCAGGCACTGCCTGATCTTTCCCGCTGGCGTGTCGCCGGCGCAACCCCCGGTTCATCACTGCGTGAGAAAAAATGTCCTCCAGCCGCATTGAAGTCATCGACCTGCGCGACCGCGTCCGCGGCGAGCGCGTCGCCCTCGCGCCTCGCCTGAGGACCCTGGACGAGCGTCGCATCCTGCTGTTCGACAATGGCAAGGTCGGTGATCGGACCACCGGAAAATATTCGCGCATCTTCCAGGTGCTCGAAGACCATGTCGCGCGCGCCCACGCCACTGCGGCCGTATCGACCCTGCGCCACGACCTGCTGCAATGCAAGCCGGAAGTCGTCCTGTCGCTGGTGGAGGAAGTTGCCGATGCCGGGTTCGATGCCGTCATCTGCGCGCTGCTCGACCAGGGCGTGACTCAGCCCACCATGATCTTCGCAACCGAACTCGAGCGCCGCGGCATTCCCACCAGTTTGGTGTGCCAGGGCGCGGGAGGGCGCCTCGCCACGGCGACGTCCGAACACATGGCCCCCGGCATGCCGGTGACGTTGCTCGACATGGCGCGCGATGCCAATCCGGACGCCGTGGCAAGCGCCACCGATGCAGCTGCTGCGAGCATCCTTGGTGGCATCCTTGAGCGCGGCGCATCGCGCACCGGCGGCACCCACCGCGCCGTGGCAGCTCCCGTAGCGGCAATTCCGCTGCTCACCATCGAAGGCCCTGACGCGAGCCACGCCTACACGCAGTGCCTCGCCGATGCCGGACTGGGAGACGGACTGCCCTTTTTCGCACCCACGCCGGCGCGCGTGGATGCGATGCTCGCCGCAGCCGGCATCGCGCCCGACGCACCGCTGTGGCCCGTCATCGCGCCGCGCGCATCGCCCTTGAGCGCGCATGAAGTGGCGGCGCTCGCCGTGGCGGCGGGCTGCGAGCCGCAATGGTTCGGTGTCGTAGCGGCCGCCTACCGTGCAATGGCGGCGCCCGCGTTCAGGCTGGCGCAGGCCGCCATCACCACGCACCCCGGCGGCACGCTGGTGCTGGTGAGCGGTCCCAAAGCCGCAAGACTGGGCATCGCCGGCGGCCAGGGCAGCCTCGGGCCGGGCTTTCGCGCCAACGCCACCATCGGCCGCGCGGTCGCGCTTGCCTACTCGTTCTTCCTCGGCGCCCGCGTGGGAGGTTCGGACCTGTCGGTCCAGGCTTCGCCCGCGAAGTTCAGTTATTGCTACGCGGAGAACCTCGCAAAGAGCCCGTGGCCAGGGTTGAACGCGGACTGGTTCGATGCGGACACGAGCTGCGTCACGGTGCTCAAGTGCGAGGGCCCGCGGACCTTTGTCAACGACACCAGCACCACGCCCGAGGGCATCCTCGACAAGGCCGCCGGCAACATCGTGGGCATGGGGGGCAACCTCGCGGCAATGATCCGCGCCCAGATCATGGTCACGCTCAACCCGGGCCACGCTGCCATCGTCGCCAGTAGCGGCTGGACCAAGACGGACGTGCAGCGTTACCTCTTCGAGCGCGCGCGCAACGAGCGTGGGGCGCTGCTCGGCCTGGAGGGGCTCATAGCCCATCCGAAATGGTTTGCCGGGCTTGCGCGCTTTCCTGTGGTCGAGCGTGCCGAGGATTTCCTCGTCGTCGTTGCCGGCGAACCCGGACCGCACTCCTCGGTGGCCCTGCCCTGGGGCATGTCGTGCGGCATCACGGAGCGCATTCTTTAGGACCGCGCGGCCTGCTACGCAGGCTCGGCCGCGCTGCTTGAGGCGGGACCGCGCGGCCTGCTACGCAGGCTCGGCCGCGCTGCTTGAGGCGGGACCGCGCGGCCTGCTACGCAGGCTCGGCCGCGCTACTTGAGGCGGGACCGCGCGGCCTGCTACGCAGGCTCGGCCGTGCTGCTTGAGGCGGGACCGCGCGGCCTGCTACGCAGGCTCGGGCGCGCTGATGAGTGGGCCAAATCTGTCTGGCACTACTTGAACAGCTTGTTCCACCGCGCGGTAAATGGCTTGACGACGTCCGGCGTGAACTTCTTCAGGTCGGGCAGGTTCAGCGTGCTCGCGTCGAGGCTGCCCGGGATATTGGGCAGCGGGCTGGCGGAATCGCCGTTGCCGTTCCAGGTCGTCTGGCCGCGCACCGACATGGCGTAATTCATGAACACCTGCGCGGCGTTCGGGTGCGTGCCCCAGTTGATGATGGCGCCGGCCCAGGCGAAGCCGAAGCCCGGGTTCGGATACACTATCTTCACCGGCGCACCGGTCTTGACCAGCGGGATCGCCGCGCCCGAGCCGATGAAGGTGGCTACCGCAATTTCTCCTGAAGACAACGACTGCCCGCCGCCGACCGTGCTGGTGTAGAGCGTCGGCTTTTGCTCGGCGAGGCGATCGAGATAGCCGGCACCGTTGGTCTGCTCGAGCCAGGTGTTGAACGCCACCACGGTGGTGGACAGCAGGTCCACCATGCCGACCTTGCCCTTCAATTCCGGTCGCAGCACATCCTTGTGCCCGGTGATCGGCGTCTTGACGAGGTTGGTGTTGTACATCATGACCACTGCATCCATGGAGAGAATGGGCGTCACGCCGCTCACGAGATATTTTTCCGGAAACTTCGCCGCATCCGGCCCAATGGCCCGAACCAGCACGCCCTCCTTGGCGCGATCCTCGAACCAGCCGGTTTCAGTGGACGAAACCACGTCTGCACCTGCAACGCCGGCTTGGCGCTCCTGTTCGACCTTGGCAATGAGCGGGCCGCTGGCATAGCGCAGCCACTCCAGCGTGATACCGGGATAGGCATTCTCGAAATCCGCCTTGATTCGCTGCATCACCGGGACGACCGTCGCCGTGTAGAGCACGACCTTGCCTTCTTTCCTCGCGGCGGCAACGACCTTGTCCCATTCTGCAGCGGATCTTGCGCCAGCCTGGGCGAGGGCCAGCGATGGCGCCATCAACCCAACCATCGCCAGCAGCGACAACCTCGCGACCCGCCGTCCGCCTGCAGTCACTGCGCATTGCTCCCGCATATCGATCTCCCCCCATTTACCCGCATGACCCGCTTGGCCAGCAGCGTGGCGCCATTCTAGTGTAGTGCGCCGTAAATATTAAAACTTAATTGCGATTGCCGTGTCTGTAGTATTAGGAGGGCACAGACATGCGAATCGCACCCACGATCACAATCACCGAGACGCAGGCACGCCAGCTTCAGGCTTGGGCGCGCGGGCGT
>CANJRC010000042.1 GCA_947476535.1 Betaproteobacteria bacterium | reverse complement strand
CTGGCAGATCCTGAGACCGATGAACCGGTGTCTGTAGGCCAGATCGGCGAATTGCAGATCCGGATCAAGGAGCCTTGGACGCTCAACTCCGGTTATTTCGGCATGCCGGATGCAACGGCGGCCGCGCGCCGCAATTTGTGGTTCCACACCGGTGACGGCATGCGCCAGGACAAGGACGGCTGGTTCTACTTCGTAGACCGGTTCAAGGATTGCCTGCGTCGCCGCGGTGAAAATATTTCGTCGTTCGAAGTGGAGCAGCCGATCCTCACGCATCCGGCGATCCTCACCTGTGCGGCGGTCGGATTGCCGGCTGACGAAAAGGGCGGCGAGGATGAAGTCGGCATTTTCGTGGTGCCGAACGACGGCATGAGCGTCACGCCGGAGGAGGTGAGTGCCTGGGCCACCGAACGCCTGCCTGCATTCCTCAACCCGCGTTACATCCAGATCATGACGGCATTGCCCATGACACCATCGGGCAAGGTGCAAAAGGCTGAGCTTCGCAAACTGGGCTCTGCCAAGGCCTGGGACCGCGGGTCAGGCGCCAAGCGCTGATTTCCCTATCAGGCGACAAGGCGGGGCGGCATGGTGTCGCCCCGCCGGCGGTAGGTTGTTATTATCATAACGGGATAACACCATACGCTGCCGCTGGTTTATAGGAGTGATTATTATCGCTTTAGGTGGCCCATCCGATGCCATCTCGGAAGGGTTTTTCTTACTTCGTGCGTCGTTTCTGTTCTCGCGCGATTTCGTCCTTGAGCCTATAGCCCGCTTTTACGCGATCCCACGCGTTGGCGATGCCGGTCTCGCGCAGCCTGACCTTCTGAATCTTGGCGGTAGGCGTCTGAGGTAGCTCGGTGATGTATTCGACATAGCGCGGAACGCAGAAGTAGGGCATGCGCGACTCGCACCAGGCCATCAGTTCCTCCGGCGCAAGCGTTGCGCCCGGCTTCAAGACCACACAGGCCTTGATCTCGTCCTCTCCGCCTTCCACGCCACTGGGTGCTGCCACCACAGCGATGTCGGCCACCGCCGGATGCTCGCGGATGGGTTCCTCGACTTCGAACGACGAGATGTTCTCGCCGCGCCGGCGCAGCGCATCCTTGATGCGGTCAACGAAGTAAAACCAGCCATCCTTGTCGCGTCGAACGCCATCACCAGTGTGGAACCACAGGTTGCGGTAGGCCTCCAGCGTCTTCTCGGGCATGTTGCTGTAACCCGCGTTGAGCGTCCATGGTTGCTTGTGCCGTACCAGGAGTTCTCCAATCTGCCCTTCTGGAACCTCCAGGTCGGTATCCATGTCCACGACGCGCACGTCGTACCATTGATCCACCAGCACCCCCGCGGCGCCTTTCGGCCGCTTTGCATTCATTTCCATCGGCGTCTGAAACGGATGACAGATTTCCGTCTGGCCATAGGCTTCCATGAACTCAATCGGCCCGAAGCGTTCGCGCAGGGCAGCGAGGGTGTCGAACGGGGTTGGCACCGAGTACATGGCACGAAGCTTGTGGCTGCGGTCGCGCGGTGTGGGCGGCTGATTGAACACGAAGGGCAGGGTGACGCCGATGGAGTTGACGACGGTGGCACCACTGTCGTTGATCTGGTTGATCCATTCAGTGGCGCTGAAGCGCTCGTACATCACCACGCGACCACCGCAGATCATGGTCGGGTAGATACTGAGGAACTGCGCGTTGGCGTGAAAGAACGGAAACGCCGTGTGGTAGGTGTCCCCGGCGGTGAGCTTCATCATCTGCGAGAATTCTTCGGCAAAGAAGTAGGTCTGCGCATGCGGCATCAGCACGCCCTTTGAGAGGCCCGTGGTGCCAGAGGTGAAAAGAATGGATGCGATGTCGTTCGGCGCGATTGCAATGTCCGGGTTGGTGTCATTCTTCGCGTATAGGTCCTCAAAGTGCGTGACCTGACAGGCGCCTACCTTGGGTAGCGAGGCGGCACGCCCGTTCGGTGACCAGACGATGACGCGCTTGAGTCCGGGCAGCTTGTCGATGCTTTCCTGCACGCGATCGAGGAGTTCCTCGGAAACGATCGCGGTGTCAGCGCCGCAGATCTTGACCTGGTGCTCCAGGAAGCTGCCACGGTAGGCGGTATTGATCGGCGCCTCGACGGCACCGAGCTTGCTGATCCCGAACCAGGCCACGACGAAGTCGATGTGGTTCTGCATGAATATGACGACACGCCCGCCCTTCTTGATGCCGAGCGCAGCCAGTCCGTGCGCCATCTGATTGGCGCGGCGGTTGGTCTCGGCGTAGGAGATTGCTGGGTTCTTGTCCGTCCATTGGAGGAACAGACGGTCCGGAATCGTCTTGGCCTGGTGCTCAAGCACTTGTGGAAGAGTCCACTGGCTTTTGTCAAAATGCGGCGTGAAATGCGGGAATGTGAGCATGGATGGCCTCATGTGGAAAGTCTTGTACGCAGGGTGGTATTTCTGGTCGGGATTGCTGCGGCCGGATCGAATCCGCTGCCAATTACCCCAAGGAGCGAACGTGAGTGCCCATTCGGGGCACCGATTCTAACAAGATATCGATGCGTTCAGACGGACCGCGTGGTGTCGATCCTCGTGGGAAAGCCCGCCAGGATTCCTCATGCCGCCCACCCTGGATTTCGCGATCGGCAGATTAGCCTGCACAGAGAAATCGCGGCCCAACGTCGCATCAATGCTTATACAAGCGCATGATGGTGGCCTTAGCCAGGGTGTTGAAATTAAGATAGAAGCCTACGACTGCGGGGGGCGTGTCCGAAGTCACCGGAAGCGCGTCCATGGAAGCGGCGTGCGCGGTGAAGAGGTAGCGGTACGGATGATCACCCTCGGGCGGGGATGTTGACGACCACCCAATGCCAGAATCCGCCACCCGTCGGCGCGTCCGGGTCAAAGCAGGTGATGGCAAAGCTCTTTGTGCCTGCCGGTGTCCCCGACCATTTCAGGTAGGGCGAGTTGTTGCCCCCGGCGCAGGGAAATCCAAAATCGGCGGACAGGATGTGCTGCTGGCCAAGACAGTCGCCGTACCTGAAGCTTGAGCCTTCTACTTTCAGCGGGCCTCCCGAGTTAGGGAGATGCACAGTCCGTTCCCACGCGGCCTGGGAAATGTAGTGCGAAAATAAGCTGCGGACAAACCGGTGTCAACCATGGAAGTATCCAGCGGCACGCAGTGGGACTGACTCGCATGGTGATGCCGCACCGGCGTAGAATGCGTGCTTGGTGACACACGTCGCGTCGCTATCCATGTGATCATTGTTAATGAGGCCTCTATGAAGAATTCACGCAGCGCCACGCTCATTCCGCTCAAGCGGATCAAATTTTCCCTGCCACGCAATCTTATGGTGCTGGCACTTGCCTGCGGCCTAGCCTTTCCCGGATTGACGCAAGCTCAGGGTGCGGCAAAACCGGTTTCCCCCGAAGCCTGGAAAGCGATCGTCGCGGCTGCGAACAAGGAAGGGAAGTTGCTGTTGTACAGCGCGGCTACACAGGCGATCCAAACGCGCATCAAGACGGCGTTCACCAAGGCCTACCCGGGGATTTCATTGGAGTGGATTCGTTACGGTAGTGGCGAGCTCATAACAAAGCTGGATCAGGAGCGCCAGATGGGGGCTGATGGTGCCGATGTTGGTGTGTCGACGGAAACGGCTTGGTTTGACCGTGTTGGCAAGGAAGGCTTGCTGAAAGCGCCTGTCGGGCCTGCAACGAGTGCATGGCCGGCGAGTTTCTTGCTGCATGGCGTAAGCCCGGTGCTTGCCATGGAACCGATCGTGATGATGGTCAATACCAACATAGTCAAGACCCCGGTGACCGGCCAGAAGGATCTGTTGCGTCCGGAGTTCAAGGGCAAGATCGGCATCGAAGAACTGGCGTCGACCTTTGTCTATGCCTGGTATGACGGCGTGGAGAAAACCGAGGAAACCGGGTACCTGAACAAGCTCGGAGCGAACTCCCCCCGAATTTACGCGAGTACTGTCGCACTGGCTCAGTCGATAGCGTCCGGAGAGATCGGCATAGCCAATTTTGTGAACATGGGTGCTGCCGTATCGACGGTCAAAGCGGGGGCTCCGGCTAAGATTGTGATGCCGACCCCGACCTTTGCCAACCAGTACAACGGCGGCGCCGTGTCCTGGTCGAAGCGGCCGAACGCTGCGCTCGTGCTCATCGATTTCCTGATGTCCAAGGAAGGCCAGGAAGCCTGGAGTGGTGATGGCGCTTCTGCAAGCCCTCTGCCGGGTGTCCCCAATGCATTGGACGCTCGGAATGTGCGGCCGTTGAACTTGGCGCCCTATACACCTGAAGCGAATAAGGTTTTCAAGGCGCGTTTCGACGATCTGTTCAGGCGCTAGCAATACCACGAAAAATGCCGCGTTTGGCATGGAGTGCGGCGGTCAGCGTGAGGGGCGAGGAGTGGATTTGCACGCGAGGAAGGGCAGGCTGGTGCGTCAGAAAAATGGCGCGCGCAGAATGGAATTGATCACAGTCAACCAGTGAATGAGGAGCACGCATGTCCGCAAACGGCAAGTCAAAATCAAGCGAAATTCGCAAAGGGCTCAGCCATCCGATCGTCGATTCCGATGGCCATTGGCGCGAGTTCGAGCCCATTGCCATGGACTACATCAAGAAGTTCGGCGGCGCGCAGCTTGCCGACAAATGGGGCAAGAAGGTGCGCATGTTTGGTGAAGGTGAATATGCAAAGATGACCAGGCAGGACAAGGCAGATCGTCGTCACGGGCAACCGCCCTGGTGGTCCATGCCTGTGAAGAACACCATCGATGTGGCGACGTCCTTGATTCCGAAAATGTTGCACGATCGCCTGCCAGAAATGGGGATGGATTTCACTGTTCTGTACCCGAGCAATGTGCAGCTGTTTGCCCCTTACCTCAGTGATGATGAACTGAGGCAGGTCGGATCCCACGCACTGAATGAATACGCCGCTGATGTCTGGGCTGAGCATGCGGATCGCTGCGCACCGGTCGGCATGATCCCGATGAACACGCCCGAAGAAGCCGTTGCGGAACTCGAGCACTGCAAGAAGATCGGCATCAAGGCCGTGGCCTTGGGCAGCCTGATCCGGCGCCCGATCAAGGCACTGGAAGGCAAGGGCGTCAGCCGGCGTTATTCGTGCTATCTCGACGTGCTGGGGATCGATAGCCCCTACGATTACGATCCGGTATGGGCCAAATGCGTTGAACTGGGATATCCAGTGTCGTTTCACACGGCCTCCGAGGCCTACGGGCTGCGAAATTCGGTCAGCAATTTCGTGTTCAATCACATCGGGCATTTCGGGGAAGCCGGCAACGCCGTGGCCAAGGCGATGTTCCTTGGCGGGGTGACGCGGCGATTCCCGAAGCTGAAGGTGGCCTTTCTCGAGGGCGGAGTGGCCTGGGGGTGCAGCGTATTCTCGGACCTCATCGGTCACTGGGAAAAGCGCAACAAGGACATCATCCAGGACTTCAATCCGGAGCATGTTGACTTTGCGAAGATTGGCGATTATCTCAAGCAGTACGGCGGTGACCGGTATGCCAGCCGATATGACGAGTTCAAGAGCCACTGGGGCACGGCACAGATCTTCACGCCTGAAAACCTCGATGACTTTGCTGCGGCCAAGATAGAGAAGAAGCGCGACATCTATGATCTGTATGTGCCGCACTACTATTTCGGGTGCGAGGCGGATGACGCGACCACTGCATACGCGTTCGCATCGAAATCGAATCCCTTCCACGCCAAGCTGAACGCGATTCTCGCGTCCGATATCAGCCACTTCGACGTTCTGGACATGTCCGAAATTCTCGAGGAGGCCTGGGAAATGGTGGAGGAGAAGGGAATGTCCGAGGAGGATTTCAAGGCGTTCACGTTCAGCAATGCGGTAGATCTCTGGACCGGAACGAATCCGGATTTCTTCAAAGGTACGGCCGTGGAAAAGGACGTGAATCAATACCTTGCCCAGCGCGCCACCCCAAAGCTGCACGCGGCTTAGGCGCGCGCAGTCGCTGCAGCGATCACCTTTTGGTCAGCGCGGGCGCCCCAATCCTGAATTGGCGGAGCGCGCGCATCGTGATCGCTGTGGCGGTTCGGGATGGGTCATGTGATCCACGTGAGTGAAGGCTAGCCCGGTATTGCCGGGGGTACAAAGGCGAATCGCAGACAATGACATCGGCACTGGCAGGTATTCGTGTGCTCGAAATCGGCGAGATGATCACCGCGCCTTATGCGGCGAAAATGCTCGGTGACATGGGTGCGGAAGTGATCAAGCTGGAGCGTCCGCAGGCTGGTGATCGAGCTCGCCACATGGGCCCGTTCCCCACGGAGGAAGTGGATCCGGAGCGTAGCGGGCTATTTCTTTATCTCAATACCAACAAACAGGGCATCACACTGGACCTGGCCAGTGACAAAGGTCGCGAGATTCTCGGCGGCTTGCTTAAGCGCGTTGACGTCGTGCTGCACAATATCCATCCGCCGGAGATGGACAGAATCGGGCTGACTTACGCGGCGGTAAGGATGATCAATCCAAGTGTCGTCATGACCTCCATCTCACCGTTTGGCCTTCACGGGCCTTACCGCAATTACGTCGCCGAAGACCTGACGACGTGGAATGCAGGCGGCGCAGGATATACAAACGGCGCTGGCGACGGAGACCCGGACATGCCGCCACTACGGCCATTCGGCAGTCCGTCCAGCTATGCAGGCGGAGCCCACGCTGCGATTGCCACGATGGGTGCAATCATCGGTCGCGATATGTCCGGCGAGGGCCAGCACGTGGAAGTGGCGGTTCAGGCTGTAGTGGCCGCAATGGCGGGAAATATCATGGCATGGCCGTACACCGGTAAGGTGCAGACGCGGCTGGTCCACAACCTGACACAGCCACTCGAGGCCATGGAGGCCAAGGGAGGCTGGATATGGATCCAGGCGCTTGAAGAGCATCAATGGCAGAAGTTCGTAGAACTCATGGGCTCTCCTGCATGGGCGACAAAACCGGAATACAGCAACAAGATCGAGCGCACTGCAAACTGGGCGCAGCTACGTCCCTTGGTGTGGGAATGGGTCTCCAGGCAGGATGTGTTGGACCTTTGCTTGCGGGCGCAGGCGAGCCGGGTGCCGTTTGCGCCGCTGTCGACTATGAAGACCTTGCTCGAGTCGCCCCACCTTGATGAGCGGCAGTTTTTCGTTGCCCTGGATCACCCCGTCGCGGGACAGTTGAAGTATCCGGGCGCGCTGGCAAAGTTTCCTGCGTGTCCCTGGAATGCTCACGATGCTGCTCCGACACTGGGGCAACACAATGAAACCGTGTATCGCGATCTCTTGAAGCTGTCCTCGAACGAAATTGCCGGTCTGCGGCGAGCGGGGGTTATCTGATGGCAGGAAAACCGCTGGCGGGAATACGTATTGTCGACCTGGGTTGGGTCTGGTCGGGGCCTTACGCCTGCATGATGCTTGCTCACCTTGGGGCCGACGTCATCCGCGTCGAGAGTTCCCTGCGTCCGTGCCTGTTGCGCATCCTGCCTCCATGGCCTGGCGGTGTTCCGGGCTCAGCCAGTGCGGGGGGCGGCACGTTCACCAACAACAATCTTGGCAAGCGTTCGATTTCGCTCGATTTGAAGACTCCCGATGGCCTCGAGGTGGCCAGGCGACTGATCGCCTCAAGCGAGGCCGTGGTGAACAACTACGCGGCAGGCGTGATCGAACGCCTTGGACTGGGATACAAGAATTTGCGTAAGTTGAAGGACGACATCATTCTTGTTTGCCTGAGTGGCATGGGGGACACTGGACCCTACCGGGAGTTCGTCGCATACGGGCAGGGTCAGGCCGCGATGTCCGGGTTCACGCGGTTTACGGGGGTGCCCGGTCGCCCCCCCAAGACCGCCGGATTCGTGCTTGCCGACCCGGTGGCGGGAGCACACGGCGCTTTTGCTGTTCTGGCAGCCCTGCGGCACAAGCGGAAGACCGGACAGGGACAGTTCGTGGACATGAGCCAGTGGGAGGCGACCCTGCAGATGGTCGGCGATGCGGTAGTCGGCTACCAGCTCTCTGGCTTGGAGCCGCAGGCAATGGGCAATCGTCATCCCCAGATGTCCCCGCATGGGTTGTTCAGGTGCAAGGATGCCGAAGGTGAGCCTGGGAAGCTGCTGGATGCCTGGGTGAGCATTGCCGTCGCGGATGACAGCCAATGGTGCCGGCTTTGCGAAGCTATGGATGCGCGAGCCCTGGCGAGTGACAAGCGATTTGGCACGCTGCAGGCGCGCAAATCGAATGAGACGGAACTCGAAGCCATCATCGGCGCGTGGACTCGCCAAAAGAGCGCGCGCGCAGTGACGGAGCGCTTGCAGGGGCTTGGCATTGCGACATTCCCGAGCAGTACGCACTTGGATGTGTTTGAGGATTCCAACCTGAGGGAGCGAGATTTTTTCGCTGAACTTACGCATCCTGCCCACGGTCGGCATGCGTATCCAGGCGTGCCTTGGCGAATGAACGATACGGTGGTGAGTGTTGATCGGCCAGCCCCCACGCTCGGCCAACATACGGAGGAGGTGTTGGATGAACTCGGGTATTCGAGAGGGGAGATCGAGCGTTTGCATTCGGTTGGCGCACTGAAATAGCGCAGTTGCAGGGTTGGGCTCGCGCCAATGCCATGCTGCGACGCACAATCAAGTGTTGGTTCGGGCATTCAATGTCCGAACCAACAAGTAATATGCGCGACCGCATTTTGCGGGCTGCTGCGCGAATCGGGTGCCGCTGCTGATTTGGACAACTTGCCTGCGTGGTTTCATACGCTGAGCCGAATCGCTTTCACAGAGCAGGGCTGTTGACATGCTGCGACCTAGGCCGCTCGTGTTATTCTCGTGCGCCAAATTTTCATGCGGCGCGTGCATTCGGGCTGAAGCGATTTCTCAGCATAAAAAGCGAAGTACGCTGCGGCTTAACGGAGGGGTGTATCGATGAGCACACAGGTTGGAAATTCTGCAAATATGGCTGCTCAAGGAGCGGGGTCGGCAGGGGGGAACAAGCCGAACATCGTTGAAGTGCGCTCCTTGATCAAGCATTTCCATCGCGAAGACAAGACGGTGGTTCCGGCAATCGACACCGTGGACCTTGATGTCCATCCTGGGGAATTCGTAGTCTTGCTCGGACCGAGCGGATGCGGAAAGACCACGCTACTCCGCTGCATCGCCGGTCTGGAAAAACCAGACACGGGGTCGATCCAGATTCAAGGCAAGAAGGTGTTTGATTCCGACATGGGACTGGTTGTCCCTCCGGAGCGTCGCAACATCAGCATGATTTTTCAGTCGTACGCGCTATGGCCACATATGTCGGCTTTTGACAATATCGCCTATCCTCTGCAGTCGCGAAATGTGCCGAAGGCGAGCATCGCGGAGCGCGTGCACGGCGCTCTCAAACTGGTTGGAATCCCGGAACTGGTGCAGCAATACCCCGCCCAAATGAGCGGCGGGCAACAGCAGCGGATTGCTCTGGCCCGCGCCATTGTGTCGAATGACGATCTGGTGCTCTTCGACGAGCCCCTCTCCAACGTCGATGCGAAAGTACGCGAACAGTTGCGCATCGAGTTGCTGGAGATGCAGCGCAAGCTTGGATTCTCGGCGCTGTACGTGACACATGATCAAACGGAGGCGATGGCGCTTGCGCATCGCGTTGCGATCATACGCCAGGGAAAGATCGTGCAGATAGGCAGTCCACGGGATGTCTATGAGCGGCCCTCGTCGCGATATGTTGCTCGCTTCGTCGGGACAACCAATGAGCTGAACGGTTCTGTCGTTTCGCCGACGGGCGGTGATGGCACAGTGCGCGTGAGCACCGAGTTTGGCGAAATCGTCGCGCAGTCTTCCAGCACGTCCTTCAAGATAGGAGACAAGGTCGCCGTCGTGATCCGCCCGGAACGCTGCACGCTGTCGATAGCGGAGCCTACGGCTCCCATCAAGTGGTCTGGAACCATCGAGGCTGCATTGTTCCTGGGCTCTCATACGGAGCACGTCGTGCGTATCGGTGAGCGGACCTTCCTGGAATGGAGTGTGGGAAGCGAATTGCGGGAAGTTGGAACACGGGTATGGCTGGCCGTCGCGCCAGAACATGTTCGTGCGGTAACAATCCTGGATCCGACAGAGAAATAATCGGTGCCAGGCACTGTTTGACCATTCCGCACCGGGCAGCTGTGATTTCAAGCATCGGGCCCCAAACCTCGGAACAGAATTGATTACGGGACAGCAATGAGCCAATCGACAACAGCGAATAACGCCGCGAGCAATGGTGTGCATGGTTTTTCACGCGCACGCCAGTTCAGGGAAAACATCACACCCTTCACGGTGTTGAGCAGCCTTGTCATCGCATTTCTCGCGTTTCTCGCGATTTATCCGCTTTACCGCGTTGCGGTGCGGATGGTCTACAACAACGGTCAATTCGATTTCAAGCCACTGGCCTCGATGGTGGATCAACCGGGTTTGTCCGTGTTGTTGGTGAATACAGTTATCGTCGTCTTGATCAGTGCCGTGATCTCGGTCCTTCTTGGCGCAATCATGGCCTGGATCAATGAACGGACCGATGCCCGAATGGGAGTAGTGACGGATGCCTTGCCGCTGGTACCGTTCCTGCTTCCTCCAATCGCCGGTGCAATCGGTTGGGCCCTGCTCCTGTCGGACCGGGCTGGGTTGCTCAACGCTGTGTTCCGCTGGATCATCAACGGCGTCTTCGGAACATCCATGACCGAAGGGCCGCTGAACATCTACTCCTGGCCTGGCCTGATCTTTGTCTATGTCATCTACTCGGTTCCATACGTGTACATGCTGATGTCCGCCGGTCTTCGCAACGTGGACTCATCATTGGAAGAGCAGTCGCGCGTTTGCGGCGCAGGCCTGTTTCGCACCATGCGCCGTGTCACGTTGCCCGCAGTGATTCCCAGCCTTGGCGCCTCGGTGCTGCTTCTCGTCTGGTTCGGCATGTCGCTCTTCTCGGTGCCGGCGATCATCGGCCAAGGTGCAAAGATCGAAGTTTTGGCCGTGCGCATAGTGCGACTGCTCACCTTCACCTATCCGGCCGATGTGCCGCGGGCGCTTGCCCTATGCCTGTTTGTGATTCTGGGAGTGGGGACTGCCTATTACTTTCAGTCCCGGATACTGCGCAAGGGCCGGCACGCAACGGTGGGTGGTAAGGGACACAAGGTGACCCGTATTGAACTTGGGCCCTGGAAGCGGGTGGCCCAATCGGTAGTGGTGGGCTATATCGTGATTGCCGCCGTCTTGCCGATGGTCGGCCTGCTGCTGGTGGCGTTGAATGGTTTCTGGACACCGAATATCCGTTGGACCCAGCTGACGCTTGACAGCTTCCGCCACGTGCTGATCGAGGACCAGATTACCAAGACCGCACTGCGTAATAGTTTGATGCTCGGGGTGTTCGGGGCATCCATCGGCATTGTCGCTGCGGCGATACTCGCACTGTTTGTACAGCGTTCAGGCAAAGGGGCTGCAATGTTCATTGATGCAACCATCAAGTTGCCCGCGGCGATTTCCACCATCGTGCTGGCGGTCGGATTCCTTCTGGCATTCAGCGGCCCGCCTTTCAACTTGAACGGAACCTTCCTCATCCTGTTGTTGGCTTACCTTGCCCTGTACATGCCGCAGGCTTCAGTTGCAGCGGACGCAGCTGCGTCCCAGGTAGGACGCGAGTTGTCCGAGGCATCCCAGATCTCCGGAGCCTCCGCGGGGCGTACCTTCTGGAAGATCAGCTTGCCGCTCATGGCGGCGGGCCTTGCGGCTGGATGGGCATTGCTCTTCGTTCGGATGATTGGTGACCTGACAGCTTCGGCCATTCTTGCCGGAACCAACAATCCTGTTGTGGGCTTCCGGATTCTCGAGGTGTTTGAGGGGGCTTCGTATGCCTCGCTCGCGGCATTGTCGATGGTTTTGACCCTAGTCTCGATGATCGTCATCGTGATCTTGCTCATACTGACTCGACGGCGCGGTACGACCCGATCGGTTCGCGTCAGTACCCAGGGTGCCTGACACACGCGCTATTGCGCAGGTACCGGAGCTCTTGGAGCAATCGGGAGATGCGTCCGAGGGACACGGGAGCGTCCAATCGTAATCTCGCTTGCCTTTGGCGGCGAGGTATTTTTTTGCACAACACTTCCCGCGGACTATCTGCATGCAATGCAAATTGGTTCTTGATGCCTTGCCAGTGATCAAAAGCGCGAAGGTATTTGCGAATACCGTTCTGCATATTCAAGGAGCAGGTGCGATGAAAATCATTTCTTGTCTGGCGTTTGCTGGAATTGTGTTTTCGTCCGTGGCATATGCCGATGAGCGTGATGGCTCGTATCAGCTGCCGCTGAATGGAGTGCAAGCAGCGCCGCGTGTCCTTCTCGCGCAGGCGGCCGCGAAATCGGCGGCGCCAAACGTGCAGGTTGAGCTGGATGCACTGATCCGGGCTGCGAAATCCGAGAGCGGCCTGACGATCTATTCCGGCGCGACTGAAAACGTGGCCAAGCGTGTGGGAGATGCATTTTCGGCGAAGTACGGAATCAAGGTTCAGTTCTCGCGGATGGCCGCAGCGGCACTGATGCAACGGTTTTCCGCCGAGGCGGAGGCCAACAGCTTTGCGGCCGACCTATTATTTTTTGCAGGCGGGGCGCAAGCCTATGCGGAAGAGGGGGGGAAAAAAGGCTGGATAGACTCAATCGCGGAGGCAGGGATTCCCGCGATGAAGAGCGGTGAGTATCCGGCCCGATTCAGCCGCGGTGCTTCGGCCATCGTCCAGATCGCGCCTTGGATGGTCGCCTACAACACTGAAAAGCTGAAAGGTACGGATGTGCCGCGCGATTGGCCGGACTTGCTCAAGCCCCATTTGAAAGGACAGATCCTGCTTCCCAATCCGGCCTCGGCACTCGCGTATCTGGATTTCTGGGTTCTTGCACTTGAGAAGTATGGTCCGGAATTTTTCGCCCAGTTGCGCGCGCAGAACCCGCGCCAATACGCAAGTGGCGTCCCAGCAGTTCAGGCGCTCGGAGCTGGCGAGGGACTGATCGAACTGCCGGCGGTCCCGGCGCAGGTGGAGGCGACGCGGGACAAGGGCGCGCCTCTCGCAACGTCTGTCATAGACTTGACGTCAGGCGTGGAAATGCAGGTGATGTTGACAGCTCGCGGCAAGTCGAAGAACCCGAACGCGGCTCGTCTGATGACTCACTTCATCATGACGAAGGAAGGCAACACCATATTCAATGATGATCCCGGCGGGATGACCGTCTACGACACGAGCAAGCTGCCAAAACAATACGTTGCGCCGAAGCTTGGCACGGCGGCGCGCGCAGCCGAGATTGCCAAATTGCTCGGGTTCTAGATGTGTGTCCTGGGGGTGGCATGAGCAGACCTGACACAGACACTTTCGATTATGTCGTTGTTGGCGGCGGCTCTGCAGGTTGCTTGCTTGCGGCGAGGTTGGCGGAGACTCCGGGGACGACGGTATGTCTTCTGGAAGCAGGACCGGCGGACAAGAATCTGTTCATTCACATTCCCGCCGGGTTTATCAAGGTGATCTTTGATCCGAAGGTAACCTGGTCCTTTGAGACCGAGCCCGGCCCGGCCATCAAGGGGCGCAAGCTGCCCATGCTGCAGGGGCGCGTACTCGGCGGCTCGGGTTCGATCAATGGCATGGTCTACACCCGCGGACAAGCGGAGGATTTCGATAGTTGGGCGGCAGCGGGGAATCCCGGGTGGTCCTATCGAGAAATCCTGCCGTATTTCATGCGTAGCGAGCACCGTACGGATGGTGGCGACGATCGATTCCGCGGACGGTCCGGTGGACTGAAAACCCTGGAGTTGAACTGGCCGAACAAACTGTCGGATGCTTTCCTGGAAGCGGCCATGAATCAAGGGATTCCAGCCAACCCGGATTACAACGGTCCGAAGCAGGAGGGGGTCGGTCGCTACCAGTACACAATCGACAATGGCAGGCGTTGCAGTGCGGCGCGCGCGTTTCTTCGCGTTGCCCTTCGTCGCCATGCCATCGACCTGCGTACGAATGCCCAAGTCACAGCGGTACTCTTTGAAGGGACGCTAGCAACTGGAGTGCGCTACAGGCGCACCGGTGAAAGTGCAATGTCGGAGGTACGTGCGCGCCGGGAGGTGATCCTGTGTGCGGGGGCGGCCAATACACCTAAACTGCTGCAGATTTCGGGCGTCGGTCCAGCGGAATTGCTCCAGAGCATTGGCGTGCCCGTCGTTCGGCATCTCCCGGGGGTCGGGGCGAATTTGCAGGACCACTATACGCCGCGCTTTCTCTTCAGGGCCAAGTCTGGCGTCGCCACAATTAACGGCTATGCAAGGGGCCTGCCGCTGGCGGGGCAGGTACTCAACTGGATGCTCGGCAGGCCGAGCATCATCGGCATCGGTGTTGTTCTTGGTTTCGCCTACACCAAAAGCCGACCTGAACTCGATCGTCCGGATATCCTGATCACTTTCACGCCCGGCAGCTTCAAGGCGGGTTTTCTGGGGGTTCTGGACGATATCCCTGGTATGACCTGTGGTGTATGGCAACTTCGTCCGGAAAGCCGGGGTTACGTCAAAGCGCGATCCTCCGATGCCGCTGTGGCGCCCTCGATACAGCCAAATTACCTGGTAGCGGATGCGGATCAGCGGGTTGTTGTCACGGCCTTGAAACTGGCAAAGCGGATCATGTCGGGGAATGCCATTGCGCAATATTGCGAATCTGAGATGCTGCCCGGCACACAGATGAACACGGACGAGGATTGGTTGGAATTCGCCCGCAGCCAAGGATTGAGCGGTTACCACATCTGTGGCACCGCTCGCATGGGACCGGAGGCCGATAGCGGCTCAGTCGTGGACAATGAATTACGGGTGCACGGCCTTCAGCGCTTGCGGGTCGCTGACGCATCGATCATGCCAACCATCACTTCCGGCAACACGAACGCGGCGACGATGATGATCGCGGAGAAGGCCGCAGACATGATCCAGGCCAAACGACTCTAAACAAGGAGTGCGACTCCTCTCTGGTGTTGGTGGATTGGCAGACCGACCGATTCCGTAGTCAGGGGAATCTCAAGAAGACTTCAAAACCTTGCCCCCGCGCAGGTAATTGGCCGAATCGAACCACTTTCGCGCATGGGCGAGGAGCTCTCCTTCAGTCGGGTGATCCAGGGATTCCACTCCGGCAATCGCTTTGGCCAGTTGGCCGTCATGCTCCTGAATGTGCTTGACGAGCTCGTTCTTGGCGGAGGCTGGTCCGGTGACGAGGATTTCAGGTGAGCCTGAAAGGACTTTTGCCACGGCCTCATAGTATTGATGGTTCACCGGGGCATGGCCGGAGCCAACCGCACCGTGCTTGTGGTGCAGGTGTGTTGCGCCACCATGTGCATGCACCTCGGAGGACTCACTTTTTTCCAAGTCAAACTTGATGATTCGGGCGCGTTGATGGTCAATCCAGACGACGGTGCGATTTTGGTTCATGAAGTATCCTTTCCGTTTCAGATGCTTGGCTCGAATGCCAACGATGAGAAGAGCGAGTCCGATCGACTAAATGGTGCGGTGTGGATTGGCACTGCGCGACTCGTGGGCGGTTTGACAGGTGCTGCAGCGAAATGCAGACGGGAAAGCCTGTAACCGCGCTGGGGCAATAGGAGCGCCACAGGTACCGCAATCGCCATACGTCGCCTTTGATAGCCTTTCCAAGGCGGCTTCAACGTCGCGCAATTCCTGAATGTCGCGTTCCGCCATCGCCAGGTCCATTTCGCTCGCGAGCTCCAGGAACGCCCGGTCTCCGCCATCGACGGATGAGCTCTCGTCAATGCCGATGCGCTCTCCCTTGGCTTCTGCCAGTTTGGCGCGGATTTCACCGATCAGTTGTGCTCTTCGTTCCGACAGTGACCGGAGAAATGAGTCAATTACGCGCGGTGGAAACTCTGCCATGATCTGCTCCTAACTCAATATGGTGAAATGCTAGCGCGTTGAAACTGGAATGGGTTTGATGTGGCTCAATCTTGGCGGACTTGAAAAACTAACGGCTTGCTTCAAAATAGCCCTCCCTATCAGGCACTGGAGTCAAAGTGAGCGATGTAATGCAAGAGATTGGCACTGACCGTTTCTCGGCAGATGTCCTGGAGGCCTCGAAAACCACGCCGGTGATCGTGGATTTCTGGGCTCCTTGGTGCGGACCATGTCGTGCTCTGTCTCCGGTGCTGGAGAAACTGGCAAAGGACTACGCAGGTAAGGTGTCATTCGTCAAACTCAATACGGATGAGAACCAGGAAATTGCGGCACGATTTGGTATTCGCAGCATTCCGAATGTGAAGGCATTTTCCAACGGGCAGGTGGTAAACGAATTTTCTGGCGTTATCCCCGAGTCGGCAATACGCACCTTCGTGGAGCGGCTTATTCCTAGTCCCGGCGACATAAAGATTGCCGCAGCACGGGAGCTGATTTCCGCCGGAAAGACCGCAGAGGCGGAGTCGATACTGCGCGAAGCAATTACGATGGACGCTGCCCTTTCCCCTGCGCGCACCGAATTGGCGGAGCTGCTGAGCCGGCGCGGCGAATATGAGGATGCGCAGATTATTTTGTCCCCAATTCCGGAAGAGGCTCGTGACGATCGAGCGAAGCAAGTCCTTGTCCGGATTGAGCAGTGGAAAACGGGAAGTCAATTGCCGTCTGTTGCCGTTCTAGACGCGGCGCTGGCGGCGAGTCCTGGCGATTTGCATCTTCGTATCCAGCTGGGACAGCGCCACGCAACTGATGGGCAATATGAGGCTGCGCTCGTGGAGTTTCTGAGAGTTATCGAATGCGACCGCGGTGAGCTTCGTGAAGCAGCGCGCCAGGCCATGTTGCGGATATTCACGTTGGCCGATGGCGTGCCTGAGTTGATTGGCAGATACAGGCGCCAGCTGGCCTCCGCACTGCATTAGCGGAGGGAGTTCCTCCCTCCAAAGACGGCCGGCCTAACGGCGCCTAGCCAGCAGGCGGGAGTTTCGGCACAATAGGGCCAGTTTCCTAGCCATTTGTTTAGGCGTTGTTTTTCGACATGCTTGGACAAACCCGGGCCGTCGAGGGTGAAGGGCTTCGAGGCTGAAGGGAAATCATTGCACTCTATAGGGTAGAGCGCGGTCATGGCGATTGAAGTGCCCTTGATTCTCACCTTGGATTTTCACGGTGTGCCACACCGCTGGGTAACGTGGCAGCAGGCCTGCTTTTACTACGCAAAGAACCTTGTTGCCTGGACGCTTGGCGAGCGGGCGTTCACGGTGTACGGGGGAGTATCGCGGCTGACTGGCGAACGCTCCAGCATTTCCGGCCATTCCATCATCGCAATCAAGGGCAAGCCGATGGCGATGCGTGCATTCAAGCAGGTGCCGCCGTTGAGCAATCGTGAACTGTTCAGGCGTGATCGGCATATTTGTGCCTATTGCAGCGGCGAATTCAATTTCCTGAAGCTGACGCGCGACCATATCGAGCCGGTGTCGCGCGGCGGCGGCGATACCTGGATGAATGTCGTGACGGCATGTCGGCATTGCAATGGCATTAAGCGCAACCGGACACCGGAGGAGGCGGGCGTGCAACTCGTGTACGCGCCTTATATTCCGAATAAGGCCGAATATCTGATCTTGACCAATCGCAGAATTCTTGCCGATCAAATGGAATTCCTGCGGCCGCACGTGTCAAGGCACAGCAGAGTCCTGTCACTCTCGGACGCCATGACCTGAACTGCCGGGGCGAAGTCGCTGTGGCTCCCCAGGCTGGGTAAAGGCCAAGCGCGCACTGGCGCGGAACCGTTCTACACCTTGGTCCGATCCATCGTCGGGCAACAGATTTAGGCGGCTAATTTCCACGCGCACAATTACCCGCTTGGGCAATCGATGGGCGGCATGGTGCTCCGTGGCTACCTGGTACCTGTGGTGCAGCGTGGATCCGGACCCATTACATATTGATAATATTAGTCATGTAGACAAAGAGTAGTCGCCTATTAATCTACCAAATTGATCATGTTATCCGACCCTGGAAGGGTTGAGATCAGCAACCCGCCCATGGTCCAGTCGACCCGGCAGCGACGGTGTCGATCGGGGAAAGCGTCGAGTCTTCACTGCGTTGCGGTAGAATCAGCTCACCGCTTCAGGGCATTTACGCGCTATCCCCAAACGTTGAAAGCAATTTTCCTGGATTTTGAACAGCCTATCGGTGACCTCGAGTCCAAGATCGAGGAACTTCGGTATGTGCAGGACGACTCGGCCGTGGATATTTCCGAAGAAATCCAGCGACTGCAGAAAAAAAGCCAGGCGCTGACCAAGGATATCTACGCGAAATTGACGCCCTGGCAGGTCGCTCAGGTGGCGCGACATCCGCAGCGTCCCTATACCCTCGACTACGTCAACGCCATCTTTACCGATTTCGAGGAACTGCACGGCGACCGGGCATTTGCCGACGATGCATCCATCGTCGGGGGGCTCGCCCGATTCAATGGCCGGACCGTCATGATCATTGGCCATCAGAAGGGCCGAGACACCAAGGAAAAAATCTATCGCAACTTTGGCATGCCGCGGCCCGAGGGTTATCGAAAGGCGCTGCGGTTGATGAAGTTGGCGGAGCGCTTTGGCGTTCCCGTGATGACATTCATCGACACGCCGGGAGCCTATCCCGGAATCGGTGCCGAAGAGCGTGGGCAGTCAGAGGCAATCGGCCGCAATCTTTTCGTCATGGCGGACCTGCGCGTTCCGATCATCTGTACCGTGATCGGCGAGGGGGGCTCCGGTGGCGCCTTGGCAATTGCGGTGGGTGATGTCGTATTGATAATGCAGTATTCCACCTATTCGGTTATCTCGCCGGAAGGCTGCGCGTCCATCCTGTGGAAGAGTGCGGCAAAAGCTCCGGAGGCGGCCGAGACCCTGGGAATCACGTCGGCCCGGTTGAAGACATTGGGCTTGGTCGACAAGATCATCGTCGAGCCGTTGGGCGGGGCACATCGCGACATGCCCGGAGCAGCGCAGTCCCTCAAGAAAGCGTTGCAGGAGGCACTGCGAACACTCAGCGACAAGAGCCCGACCGAGCTCGTTGAGGATCGATTTGAGCGACTGATGGGTTATGGCAAGTTCAAGGAAATCGAACTCAGCTGATCTGAGCGCTGCGGTGGCGGCAAGCCTGAGGCCATCGTTGGTAGCCGGTTCCAATCTGCTTTTGGGCCTGTCCGGCGGCGTCGACTCCATGGTGCTGCTCGACGTGCTGACGCATTTGGCGCCCTCACTGCGGTTTTCCTTGCGGGCACTGCATGTCAATCACGGGATCAGCCCTAATGCAGGACGATGGGCGGAGTTCTGTGCCACGGTGTGTCGATCAGTCGGCGTGCCATTTGCAGTGGAAGCCGTTGATATCGCGCCCTACCGAGCCCTGGGGCTGGAGGGGGCGGCGCGGCAGGCAAGGTACGAAGCGCTCGCGCGACAATCGGCAGATTTCATCGTAATAGCGCAGCATCGCGACGACCAGGTCGAGACGGTCCTGCTGCAATTGGCGCGCGGTGGAGGCGTCCGGGGACTGGCCGGGATGCCTGCCTCACGTGCCGTGACCGGATCGAGAGCGATACTATTACGCCCCCTGCTGTCGGTCTCGCGGACAGAAATCGAGGCGTATGCCCGCGACCGGGGTTTGGAGTGGGTTGAAGACGAGTCGAACGCCAATCTGGCGCTACGGCGCAATTTTTTGCGCGCCCGCGCCCTGCCGATGCTCGAATCGGTTTTCCCCGCGCTGCGGGCTGCGATTGCCAGGAGTGCGGCCAATGTGTCGGAGGCTGCCGAGCTGCTCGACATCATGGCTGATGAGGACCTTGCGACGGTTGCTCGTGATGATGCCATCGACGTGAACGCGTTGCGTGCATTGGGCGAGGCGCGGTCTCGCAACGTCCTTAGACGTTGGTGCGAATTGCGGAATGCGCCGTGGCCTGGGAGCGCTCGATTGCTCGAGATCTTGCGCCAGGCCGCGCAGGCAGGGACCGCGGCGCGTGTCGCGGTCAACTGTCGCGGCTGGACCTTCCGCAGATTCCGGGGAATGCTTTATCTCGATCGCGATGCGGCGTTCCGCTCAGTGCCAATCAACGAAGACTGGCACGGGGATCCTGCGGTTCCGCTACTGGAGCTCGGAGGTATCTTACGGTTCAAGCCTGAAACGGGTCACGGACTGTCTGTGGCTCGATTACATTCGCGTAACGTCAGCTTGCGCGAGCGCCGTGGCGGTGAGCGCATCCAACTGGACAGCAGGCGTCCCCATCGCACCTTGAAGAACCTGTTTCAGGAAAGTGCTACCCCGCCTTGGCTCAGGCATCGTACCCCCCTCATCTATTGCGGAGATGAGCTGGTATGCGTACCCGGCTTGGGCGAAGACTGCGCATGGCGGACCTTAGTGGGCGAGCCCGGACTCATTGTGAGTTGGGAGCCGTTTCGCTGAGGTGCTCGGCTGACTTGCGTCGAGGTGCCGCGCTCTGCGTGCGCGCGAGCTGCGGGAAACTTGCACGGAAGAATGCACCTTCCCCGGAAGCTGGCGCAACGATGTCAATCACTCCCGCGTGTCTGTTGGCGATTTCTGCAACGATGGCCAGTCCGAGTCCGGATCCCTCTCCCGGTGAGCCCTGCGCCCTATAGAAGCGCTCAAAAACGCGCTCACGCTCGGATGCGGGGACGCCGCGCCCGTTGTCCTCCACCTCGATGAGGGCACGGGTGTTGTCTTCCCGGGTTCGCACCGTCACCCGCCCGCCTTGGGGCGTATAGGCGAGTGCATTGTCGATGAGGTTCGCGAGCAGCTCGCGTATCAACAGGCCGTCGCCGGATATCCATGCGTCCTCGAGCTCGAATCCGAGATCGATGTTCTTGGCAAGCGCGCGGGGCAACCACTCCTGCACCGCGCGACTGCCAATGTCGTGCAAGTTGATTGGCGCGGCAGCGGGAAGGGCGGCAATGTCGGGCTCGGCGCGAGCCAGCGTGAGTAACTGATTGACAAGGCGCACGGTCCGGTCCGTCTCTCCGGAAATCATATCGAGGAGACTGCGCATTTCAGCCGAGCTTGGCTGGCGACGCGCGAGCTCCGCGTGCATTTTCAGGCCTGAAAGCGGTGTGCGCAGTTGATGAGCCGCATTGGATATGAAGCGTTGTTGGCGCTCGATGGCTGATTTCAGCTGACCCAGCAGCCCATTCAGTGCCGTGACGATCGGTGCCACTTCGGTCGGCTTGTCGCCTTCGGTGACGTCACGCAAGTCCCTCGGTGAGCGGGCGGCGATTTCATCGCGCAATGCCTCGAGGGGCGCCAGGCCACGTCCCACGCCATACCAAAGCAGTGCAACGGCAGCCAGCGCTACGACGAGTTCCGACACGATTGCGCCGATCAGCATCGCCTTGACCATGAGATCACGCTTGCCATAGGTTTCGGCCACCTGGACGACCGCCTGTCCAAGAGGATGCGCGATGCCAAGCGCGATGATCCGAACGCGCTCTCCATCGACCGTTGCGTTGAAAAACAAGCGTCCATCCTGGGGAAGTTTGGGCGGGTCGGGAAGCGTTGCGGTGCCAGCGATCAATTCGCCCTTCGGGCCGCGCACCTGTACGAACACGCGGTCTTGCGCGTCGACCCGAAGTACATCCAGGGCCTGGTCGGAAAGATCGACGGCGATCGTCGTTTCCGTCTGGCGCACGTGTGTCGCGATCGCCAGGGCGGGATCGAGCAGCGCGCTGTCATAGGCGTGGTTGGCTGCTCCCAGGGCAAGGAAATAGGTTGGGGCGGTGCTGGTAAGGATCAGCGCAGCCAGCGGCCATACGAGCCAACTGATGAGAAGCCGGCGCAGGCTACGCTGCGGTGTCCGACCCGGCGTTTTCGAGGAAATGCCGCCCGCCCCCTCAGTGACTTGCATCGGGATCCTCGAAGATGTAGCCGAATCCCCGAACGGTTCTGATCTTCAGCCCCGCCCCCTGGAGTTTTGCGCGCAATCGGGATACGTAGACTTCGAAGGCGTTGTATGTCAATGAGTCGTCCCAACTACACAAAGCCTGCAGCATCTGCTCCTTGCTGACGACTTGCCCGGCGTGCGCGAGCAGGTACTCTAGGACGCCCCACTCGCGAGGCGTCAACTCGAGCGGTTGTCCGTCGACGTCGGCGCGTCGCGCAACGGTGTCGATTTGCAACGCGCCGTAACGCATTCGTGGCGAGCGTACCGACTTGCTACGGCGAATGAGGGCGCGAATTCTCGCCTCCAACTCCGGCAGCGAAAATGGCTTCGTAACGTAATCATCGGCGCCGAGGTCAAGGCCCTTGACCCGATCGTTCTCCATGTCCCGAGCCGTCAAGAGCAGGATGCTGCCGGTTGTCCGGCGCTTTCTCAGCGCCCGAAGGACCTCGAATCCATCCATGCCGGGCAGGCCAACATCGAGCAGGATCAGGTCGTAATGCTCTTCAGCGCAGGCGCGTAACGCGAGTTCACCATTGGGGGCGTGGTCGACGGCGTAGCCGGACTGACGCAGGGTCCTTTGCAGGCCATCTGCCAGTGCCGTGTCGTCTTCGACGATGAGAACCCGCATGCAGCCCCCTGATTGTCTTTCAAAATCAAGGATATCACGGGAAATTTCCTGAATCCTCATGGGTTGCGGCCTCGCTTCAAGTGGATGGATCCCGGATCACTATCGCGATGCATCGACACTGTGCTGACTGAAGCCACCAGTGTAGGGACGAAGGCTTGCAAATCGCTGAATGGAGCCAGATCAATCCCATCAGCACCCCAAGCGCGCGTGGTATGAGAGCGCATTTGTGTCATATCGGTGCGTAACGTGTCTTAGGTAGGGTGAATTGGGGAGGGCTAGCCGGACAATGCCGCAAAAGCCTGATAAAATAAAACCTTAGCAAGGATTCTGTTCCCAGAATGTGATATGTGCGCGACGAGCGCGCGTTTTACCCGGGGGGCGCCCGGGGTTGCCTTGGCGAGAACTGCAATGGCGTGTCTTCGGACTTCGCCTGCATAAATGTCGGGGGGCATCCAAGACTTCTTGACCAGAATAAACGGCCGGACGCAGTTCTCGGGCTGTTGACCAACTTTTTGAAAATCGACTGGAGAATAGAATGGCAGTAGAAAGAACGTTGTCCATCATCAAACCGGATGCTGTCGCCAAGAACGTCATCGGAAAGATCTATTCGCGGTTCGAGGGTGCGGGTTTACGAATCGTTGCGAGCCGGATGTTCCAGCTTTCGGAAGCCGAAGCGCAGCAGTTCTATGGGGTCCACAAGGAGCGACCGTTCTTCAAGGACCTGGTCAAATTCATGGTTTCGGGTCCAATCATGGTGCAAGTACTTGAAGGGGAAGGCGCAATTGCAAAGAATCGCGACTTGATGGGCGCAACGGACCCCAAGAAGGCTGACAAAGGAACCATCCGGGCAGATTTTGCCGACAGCATTGATGCCAATGCTGTGCATGGATCTGACGCAGCCGAAACTGCCCAGGCCGAAATTGCCTTCTTTTTCTCGTCGCTAGACTTGCACGCGCGCTAAGCGCCGGTTGAGCGCTGCCCGTGAATCTTCTCGATCTCGATGCCCGTGGGCTGGCCGATTTCTTTGCGGGGATCGGCGAGAAACCGTTCCGCGCGCGGCAGGTTTTGCGTTGGATCCACCAGCGTGGAGAACATGATTTCGAGGTGATGAGCGATCTCGCACGAAGCCTGCGTGAAAACCTTGCTGGCAAGGCATTTGTGCAGGTGCCGCAGGTGATCAGCGACAACACTTCTACCGATGGCACGCGAAAGTGGCTGCTGGATGTGGGGGCAAGTGCCATTGAAGCAGTTTTTATTCCGGAAACCAATCGGGGAACGTTGTGCATATCCAGCCAGGCTGGGTGCACGTTGGCTTGTGGGTTTTGTTCTACTGGAAAGCAAGGATTCAATCGCAACTTGCGCACGTCCGAGATCATCGGTCAGCTGTGGTTGGCCAATCGCTTTCTGGGGGCAACGCCCCGGGGTGAGCGGGTGATCAGCAACGTGGTCATGATGGGCATGGGGGAGCCACTGCTGAATTACGAAGCGGTGGTGCCGGCGTTGAATTTGATGCTGGACGACAATGCCTACGGCTTGTCCAGGCGGCGCGTGACACTGTCCACCTCGGGGATCGTTCCGATGATGGACAGGTTGCGCGACGAGTGCCCGGTCGCCCTTGCCGTATCACTCCATGCGCCCAACGACAGCCTGCGGGACCGGTTGATGCCGATCAACCGCAAATACCCGTTGAAAGAACTGTTGGGGGCGTGCCGTCGTTATTTGGATCGAGCTCCGCGTGATTTCGTCACCTTCGAATATGTGATGCTTGACGGCCTAAATGACAGCGCGGAGCATGCGCAGCAGCTAATCGAGATCGCGGGCGAGGTCTCTTGCAAGATCAACCTAATTCCGTTCAATCCGTTTCCTGACTCCGAATTCAAGCGGTCTTCAAGCGAGGTGATTCGCCGTTTCAGCGATACCCTGAATGCTGCGGGGGTCACTACCACCACGCGCAAGACGCGCGGTGATGACATCGACGCGGCCTGCGGGCAATTGGCGGGGCGTATCGTTGACCGCACGCGACGCACGATTCGGCTGGCGAGGGTTGAGGCATGAAACTGACGCGGTTCCATTGGGTGATGTTCTTTCGCATCATGCCGTTGCTCATGCTTGGGGCATGTGCCGGCACGCAGCAGGGTACGGACGGCTTGGAGCGGACCACCGATGTCTCCGGAGATACCGGCTCGATCATCGCCGAGCAGGGCCCCCCGCGCGAGCGCGCTCGCATCCACACTGAACTCGCGGGTGCCTACTATGAGCGCGGAAATCTCGCAGTCGCACTGGAAGAGTTGCGCGTCGCCATTGCGGCGGATCCAACGTATCCGCCAGCCTACAACGTGTTGGCGCTGGTGCACGCGGATTTGCGCGAAAACGACCAGGCGCAGGCGAATTTCGAGCGAGCGTTGCGCCTGAATGCCACTGACCCAGACGTCAACCACAATTACGGCTGGTTTCTGTGCCAGACCAATCGCGAGGAGCAATCCTTGCGCTATTTCCTGGCAGCAGTCAGAAATCCGCTGTATGCGACACCTCAGAAATCTTACACGCTCGCCGCCGGGTGCGCCTTGCGCAAGAACCGCGAGGCTGAGGCGCAGGATTTTTACGAGCGAGCGCTCAGGCTGGACGGTAATTATGTATCAGCGATGATCGGTCTGGCGCAGATTCGCTACAAGCGTGGACAGCTGGCCGAGTCTCGCGCATTGGTTGCGCTGTACAACAAGCTTGTCGAGCCCACTGCGGAATCCCTGTGGCTGGCGGTGAGGGTGGAGCGCAAGCTCGGCGACAAGAGCGCTGAAACCAACTTTGCATCCCAACTGCGCCGGCAATTCGCAGGCACCCCGGAGTACCAGGAGCTCCTCAAGGGGCAGTACGACTGAGGGCATGGTGGTGACGCATGAATGAGTCCATCCAGGATGCGGGGCAACCGGAGAGTTCGCCCGTGCTCGAGCCTCGGCTGTCGCCGGGGGGCATGTTGTCGCGCAGGCGATTGGAGCGTGGCATGTCGCTAGACGACGTCGCGCAGCGACTCAAGTACGGTGTGCGCCAGATTCAAGCGCTTGAAGGGGATGATTATCCCCGGCTGCCGGGCCCGACATTCGTGCGCGGAATGATCCGCAGTTATGCCAAATTGCTTGAATTAGACCCGGCGCCCCTGTTAAGTGAGTTGCAACGCCGCGAAATTCCGGCGCAGGTCATGGTGGATCTTCGTACAAAGCGCATCCCATTTCCGGATGGCGCGAAGCGCTCGACGCAGGTCTATGCCGTGATGTCTGGTGTGGTTGTGCTTATTGCCGCAGCGGTTATCTTTGAATGGCAAGTCGGCTTCGCTGCCCTCGGTCCTGCGACATTTCAAAAAAGCGGCTCAGATCTGCCGGTGGCAACCGACGACCCCTCGTTTCCATCGGAAGCAAAGCCGACTGAAGTGGCGCGCATTAACACGGACGCCGGTCAATCTGCAACGCAGGACGTGCCCGTGGTTCAGGCGAACGTCCTCATTGCGCCCGGGCCTTCTGCGACAGTTGCGACAGGCGTTGCCCTGCCGGCGCCTGCAGTAGTGCGCGCCCCCCGTCCGGATCCGGCAAATCACAAGGCTCGGATCGTCCTGCAGTTCCAGAGGGACTCATGGGTCGAGATCAAGCAGGGAGATGGGCGAATCATCATGTCGCAGATGAATCGGAGCGGTTCGGAGCAGGAGTTGGGTGGCAACCCGCCATTCCACGTAGTTATTGGCAACGCCCCGAACGTCCGTCTTGTGTACAACGGCCAAACGGTTGATTTGCGACCACATTTCAAGGTCGACGTCGCGCGACTCACTCTGGAGTAGCAATGCCCGATATTATTGATCGACGCGCATCGCGTCGCGTATTGGTTGGCGACGTGCCCGTGGGTGGCGGCGCGCCCATCATGGTTCAATCCATGACCAACACCGATACTGCCGACGCGGAGAGCACTGCGCGTCAGGTGGCGGAACTGGCTCGCGCTGGCTCCGAAGTCGTGCGGATCACCGTGAACTCTCCCGAGGCGGCCTCGCAGGTGGCGCGGATTCGCGATCGCCTCGATGCCATGGGATGCGATGTGCCGCTGATTGGGGATTTTCACTATAACGGGCACAAGCTCCTCGCGGATTATCCCGACTGTGCGAAAGCTCTCGCCAAATACCGCATCAACCCGGGCAACGTGGGACGTGGCGCCAAGCGCGACGAGCAATTTGCGACCATGATCGAGCTTGCCTGTCGTTACGATAAACCAGTGCGCATTGGCGTCAACTGGGGCAGCCTCGACCAGGTCTTGCTCGCGCGACTAATGGATGCCAATTCGCAAAGTGCGGAACCACGCGCGGCCGAAGCGATTATGCGTGAGGCGTTGATAACTTCTGCGCTCGAGTCGGCACTGCGCGCCGAGGCATTGGGCTTGCCCGGGGATCGCATCGTTCTCTCGTGCAAAGTGAGCGGCGTACAGGACCTGATTGCCGTGTATCGCGAGCTGGCCCGGCGCTGCGACTACCCGTTGCATCTTGGATTGACCGAGGCGGGAATGGGCTCGAAGGGCATCGTCGCTTCGACCGCAGCCATGGCGGTGCTGCTGCAGGCGGGTATCGGGGATACCATTCGCGTGTCCCTCACGCCGGACCCCGGTGGAGATCGGGCCAAGGAAGTGATCGTCGCTCAGGAACTGTTGCAGACGATGGGATTGCGCTCTTTTGCGCCGCTGGTCATTGCATGCCCGGGTTGCGGGCGTACCACCAGCACCTATTTCCAGGAGTTGGCTGCAAGGATCCAGTCGTTTCTGCGCTCCCAAATGCCTGCATGGAGGGAGAATTACCCGGGCGTGGAAACGATGCACGTCGCGGTGATGGGCTGTGTCGTCAATGGTCCGGGAGAGTCCAAACAGGCAAACATCGGCATCAGCTTGCCCGGTTCGGGTGAGCATCCTGTAGCGCCGGTCTACGTGGATGGCCAAAAGACGGTGACCCTGAAGGGGGGGCATATCGCCGAAGAGTTTCAGGCGATTGTCGAGGAGTACGTCGCGACGACCTATGGCGAGCGGGGGCGTCTGAGGCGCGCAGCGCAGGCACCGGAGAACTCCGTCAGAAAAGTCGTTCCGCTCAAGGTGATGCAACCATGAGCGCCGTCATCAATGCGGTGCGCGGAATGAACGACATCTTGCCTGGCGAGTCAGAGCGTTGGGAGGCATTGGAGGATGTGCTGAGGTCATGGCTGCGGGGCTATGGTTACCGCAATATCAGAACGCCTATCCTGGAGCAGACGGCATTGTTTCGGCGCGCCATTGGCGAGGCGACCGATATCGTGGAGAAGGAGATGTACAGCTTCGTCGATGAACTGAACGGCGAACGCCTTACCATGCGACCCGAAGCCACCGCATCCACTGTTCGTGCAGCCATCGAGCACAGCCTGCTCTATCCCGGACCGCAACGGCTCTATTACTTCGGGCAAATGTACCGCCATGAGCGGCCGCAGAAAGGTCGCTACCGCCAGTTCCACCAAGTCGGAGCCGAGGCGCTGGGATTTGCCGGCCCGGACATCGATGCCGAGCAGATGCTCATGTGCCAGCGTCTCTGGGACGACCTTGG